>NZ_JBFAKH010000024.1:0-106579 GCF_040655635.1 Streptomyces sp. NPDC050388 | reverse complement strand
GTAGAGGATCGTGTTGATCCCGGAGAACTGCTGAAGGGCGGCGAGGATCACGCCGACCAGGAGCGCGGGGCGGACCGCCGGGGCCAACAGCGCCCGCAGGTTGCCGGAGCCGCTTCCGGTCCTCTCACGACGCTGCTCGCCCTCCTGCCCGGTGCTGCCGAAGCGCGCGACGACCAGGTCCGTACCGCCAGGCTCGGTGACCTTGTCGAGCGTCCTTCGGGCTTGGTCCGTCCTGCCGTGGGTGAGCGACCACACCGGGGATTCGGGCAGCCACAGGCACACCAGGACGAGGAGCGCGGACGGGATGCCACCGACCCAGAACATCCCGCGCCAGTTCTCGGACCCGGAGAAGGCCCAGTTCACCAGGTAGGAGGCGAGCAGACCGGTGCTGATGAGCAGCTGGTTGAGGCTGAGGACGCGGCCCCGGACCTGAGCCGGTGCCATCTCACCGAGGTAGGTCGGCACCGTGGCCGACACACCGCCGACGGCGAGGCCCATGATGACGCGGCCGAGCAGCAGCACCCCGTAGCCGCCTGCGAGGGCGGCGGCGGCGATCCCGAGGAAGAACAGGCCACCGAGGCCGGCGAGGAGCGGACGCCGTCCGTAGCGGTCCGCGATCCTCCCGCTGGTCAGCGCGCCGACGACCGCGCCGAGCAGCAGGACGCTCACCACCGAGCTCTGCTCGAAGGAGTTGAGGTCGAAGTCCTCCCGGATGAACAGCAGCGCGCCCGAGATGATCCCGGTGTCGAAGCCGAACAGGAAGCTGCCGAGGGTGATGGACATCGCCCAGCGTCGGACACGGTGCACCCCCTGCGGGGTGAGGTGGACGAAGTGGCTCTCCTCTCCGGGTCGCGTGTTCAGCGCTTCGCTCATGGCGTCCTGGCCTCCCATGCCGCCGGACCGGCGCTCCCGGCCGGGTACTCCTCGAGCGGGACCCGGCCGTCGCGCCACGCGTCCAGCACCGGCTGGACGATGCGCCACGACTCGACCGACATGTCGTCGCGCACCGACAGGGGCTTCTCGTCCTCCAGGACGCCCCGCAGCACCTCGCCGTACTCGAACAGCTCGCCGGGCCCGAAACGCGTGTCGAGCGTGACCGGGGAGATGGTGGACGGGTCGCCCGGCCCGTTGATGTTGATGTCCATCTGGAGGCGACGCGGGCCGAGGCCGATGTGCAGCCTGTTGGCGCGGGCCTCGCCGGTGAGCCCGTCCGGGACGTGCTGGGGGGCCTTGAACCAGAACGTGACCTCCTGCCGGGGCGAGCCGATCGCCTTGCCCGAGCGGACGCGGAACGGCACACCGGCCCACCGCCAGGTGTCGACGGCGAACACCACCTCGGCCAGGGTCTCCGTCCCCCGGGCGGGGTCGATGCCCTCCTCGTCGACGTACGACGGGAGTGAACGGCCGTCGATCGTGCCGGCGGTGTAGCGGGCGCGGCGGCTGAACCGCTCGGGACGGTCGTCCCAGACCCGGGTCGCCCGGAGGATGTGCGCCTTGGAGTCCCGCACCTCGAGCTGCTCCAGCGTGCTCGGCGGGGGCATCGCCGCGATCGCCAGCACCTGGAGCAGATGGCTCTGGATCATGTCGCGCAGAGCACCCGTCACGTCGTAGAAGCCGGCCCGGCCCTCGAGGCCGAGCGTCTCGTCGAACACGATGTCGACCGCCTCGACGTGCTCCGCGGAGAGCAGCGGTTCGACCACCCGGTTGGCGAACCGGACGCCGAGGATGTTGAGCACCGTCGACATGCCGAGGAAGTGGTCGACGCGGTGCACGTGGTCCTCCGGCACGAAGCCGTGCAGCAGCTCGTTCAGCGCGGTCGCGCTGGCCGCGTCGGTGCCGAAGGGCTTCTCCAGCACCAGGCGCGTACCGTCCGGCACGCCGATCCGGGCCAATGCCCGGCAGGCCTCGACCGTCACGGCCGCCGGCAGCGCGAAGTACAGCGTGAGGCGACCGCGGCGGCACTCCAGCAGGCGGCGCAGGTCGCCCTCGTCGGTGGCGTCCGCGGCCACATAGCGCGCGTTGCGGACGACGGTGTCGACGGCCGGCCCGCTCGCCTCACCGGCCGCGAACGCCTGCGCGACGACCGCTTGCCACGCCTCGTCGTCTTCCTCGCCCCGGTCGCTGCCGACGAGGAAGAGGTCGGTCAGCGAGGACGAGGCGACCAGGCCGCCCAGTCCCGGGAGGAGCAGCCTTGCCGTCAGGTCGCCGCGCGCGCCGAGGATGAGCAGGGTCTGCGTCTGCCCGGACCCGGACCTGGCCTCGGACTTGGCCTCGGGCTCGGCCTGCTTCCCGGCCTGCCCGGCCCGCTCACCCTTCGAGCCGCCCCGGGGGGCGTCGGCGCCGCTCATCCGGCGTACTCCCGGACGGGCACACCCCGGACACCGGGTGTGCAGGTGAACAACGCGCCCGCCTCCGGCTCGGCACCGGGTTCGAGGTGCTCGCGGGAGGTCGTGATGAACAGCCGGTCGAGTTCCGGCCCCCCGAAGGTGCACGCCGTGACCTTGGTGACCGGGAGCGTCACGATCTCGTCGAGGGTGCCGTCCGGCGCGTACCGGCGCACCGAGCCGCCGCCGTACAGGGCGACCCACACGCCGCCCTCCGCGTCGACCGTCAGTCCGTCCGGGCTGCCGCCCGGACCGCCCGGTGCGGCGGCGAACGGGCGCCGTCCGCTCAGTCCGCGCTCACGGTCGTAGTCGAAGACGTCGACGCGGTCCGTCGCGGTGTCGGCGTAGTAGGCGCGGTCGCCGTCGGGGCTCCACTCGAGACCGTTGGAGATCGTCACTCCGTCGAGGACGGTCGTCGTCGAGCCGTCGGGGTCCAGGCGGTGGACCGATCCGGCTCCCCGCCGGTTGTCGTATGCCATGGAACCGCAGTAGAACCGCCCGTCCGGGTCGCATCCGCCCTCGTTCATGCGGACACGCTCATCACTCCACAGGGAGTCCAAGAGAGTCACCTTTCCGTCCGTGTCTTCGAGGGCGAACCCACGGGTGACACCGATGACGGCGCCACCTCGCCGTCTGGGCCGGACCGCGGCCACCACGGTGTCGATGTGCCGCCGCGTCACGGTCCCGTCCGCGGCGAGCGACAGCACGTCCCCCGCCAGCATGTCCAGCCACCGAAGGCCGCCCCACGCCTCGGACCAGACCGGTCCCTCACCGTGGTACGCGATCGATTCGGTCACCTGCTCGACCTTCACCGTCGCCACCTCCCTTCCGGCGCGGGCATGAACACAGGCGCAGGCGTGGCCCGCCGGGGGCGGTCGCCGCCCGGCGGGCGGGGTGGCCTGCTGGCATGATGAGCCGGGTGAGCGCGCCGCGGTCCCGCAGAACAGCCCGCGGAGCCGGCGCGGTGGCACGTCGGGCGGTGTCGGGGCTCTCGGTCGGCGGCCGCCGGGTCGCCCTGGACGTGTGGCTGCTCCTTCAGGCCACCGCCGGCGCCACGGCGGCGTGGCTGGTGGCCCGCTACGTGTTCGACCACCCCGCCCCGTACTTCGCGCCCATCACGGCGGTGGTCGCGCTGACCGCGAACCTCGGCGAACGCGGCCTGCACGCGATCCGGCTCCTCCAGGGTGTGCTCCTCGGCCTGCTGGTCGGCCAACTCGTGCTCGCCGTCCTGGGAAAGGGGCCGGGCGCGATGGCACTCGCCGTCTTCGTCTCGCTCGCGACCGCCCGCGCACTGCGGAGCGCACAGGTCGTCGTCGTCCAGGCCGCGGTGAGCTCCATCCTGGTGGTGGCACTGGGCAACCAGGCGAACGGTGTCCAGCGCCTGGTGGACGCACTGACCGGCGCGGGCATCGCTCTCGTGTTCTCGCAGCTCCTCTTCCCGCCCGAGCCCCTGGCGCTGCTGCGTCGCGCCGAGACAGCCGCGCTCAACGCGATCGCCGACGGCCTGACCACCCTGGCCGACGCCATCGACCAGGACGACGACGGGCTCGCCCGACAAGCGGTCGGGGAACTCCGCGAGGTGCTGGACCACCTTCTGGAGCTGCGCCGGGTCGGGCGGACCGACACGCGTGTCACACGTCGTGTGCTGACCTGGCGGGCGAAGGTCGTCGTGCGCGAGAAGGAGAACGCGGAGCACCTCGATCTGCTGGGTGCCAGCTGCCTCATGCTCGCCCGCCTCGTCGCGTCGGCCGACTCCGACACCCGCGGCCGGCTCCAGGAGCCGGTGCGCGACCTGACGGCCGTCATCACCTCGCTGGCCGACGGGCTCGACGACCGCGACACGCGCCAGCGCGCCGCGGACCGCTCGCTGGAACTCGCGACGCGGATCACCGCGGAGGCGGCCGGGCCCGCCGACGCGGACCTCGCCTTCCTGTCCCACAGCCTCCGCACGGTCGCGACCGACGTCATCACGTTCGCGGGAGTCGGCCTCGCCGACGCGCGCGAGGCGATCCGCACGGGCGCGCTGGACCGGCGCGTACACCCCGCCAAGATGCCACCCGGCCGACTGCACCGCTGGACCGATCGGCTCATCGGGCGGTCGAGACGGGTCTGGGGCAGGGCCCGCCGGTCGTCCTCCCGGAGCGGGGCCTCGAAAGGGCGGTCGTGAGGGCGGTCGTGCGGGCGGTCGTGCGGGCGGTCGTCGGGCCTTGAGGCCAGGCTGTCCCCCACTGTTCCTGGGCATGGCAACTCCGTCCGGGAGAGTGGCGCCCGTGGGTGACCGCAGGCGGCAGGGCACGGTCTGCGGCCGGCGCGGGACCGCCCTCGGTCCGATGCTCGCCCGCGCCCTGACCGCCCGCATCTCCACCGCACGGCCCCGGAAGGACGCCTCGCCGTAGATGGCAGACTGGCGGCATGACCACTCAGAAGAACCTGCTCGGCGGCCCTGACCCCACGCATCTGCCGGAGAACGAGGAGGCGTACCGCCTGCTCGCCGAGGACTCCCTGCCGCCGGCCGAGGTGGTGGCGAAGTTCCCCACGTTCTCGCTGGCCTGGGCCATGCTCGCCGACGACGCCTTCGAGGCGGGGCGAGTGGTGGAGTCGTACGCGTACGCCCGAACGGGTTACCACCGGGGGCTCGACGCGCTGCGCCGGTCCGGCTGGAAGGGCCACGGCCCCATTCCGTGGAGCCACCGTGCCAACCGCGGCTTCCTGCGCTGCCTCGCCGCCCTCGCCCGCGCCGCCGAGGCGATCGACGAGAAGGACGAGGCGGAGCGGTGCCGCCAGTTCCTCCAGGACAGCAGCGCCGAGGCGTACGAGGAGCTGAGGCGGGCTTAGGTCCCGGACTCCCGGGACCCGGGCGGCGGTGGTGTTTCACGTGAAACACCACCTTTCCGCCCCATCTCGGGCTCGAGTTCGGTCTCGGTCTCGGGCTCCAGCGGGGGTACGGCCACGCTGCCGTGGGTGTGGCATTCCGGGCGCCGACAGCCCGGCGCGGGACGTCGTACGGTCGCGAAGGCGAGGGCCGAGCCGACCACCAGGACGCCGGCGCACAGCACCATCGCCCGCCGGAACGCGTCGTCGAAGGCGTCCGGCTCCCGGTACGCCTCCGGCCCCATCCCGACCAGCAGCGGCAGCGCGGCCACCGCCACCAGGCCGGCCGCGCGGGCCGCCGCGTTGTTGATGCCGCTGGCCAGGCCCGCCCGGGCGGTGTCCACGGCGGCGAGGACGGTCGCGGTCAGCGGCGCCACCAGGGTGACCATGCCGAGGCCCAGCACCAGCAGCGCCGGCAGCACATCGGTGAGGTACGAGGCACCCGGCCCCACCCGTGTCATCAGCAGCATCCCGGCGGCACACAGCAGCGGTCCGACGGTGAGCGGGATGCGCGGCCCGATGCGCTCGCCGAGTTCGCCGGAGCGGGCGGAGAGCAGCAGCATCAGCGCGGTCGTGGGGAGCAGGGCCGTACCGGCGGCGAGCGCGGACCAGCCGACGGCGACCTGGAGCTGGAGCGCGGCGAGGAAGAAGAAGCCGCCGAAGGCCGCGTACACGCACAGCGTGACGAGGTTGACCGCCGTGAACTGGCGGGAGGCGAAGATGTCCAGCGGCACCATCGGATGCTCGCGGTGCTTCTCGACGGCCACGAAGGCGACGGCGGCGGCCAGTCCGGCGACGGCGGCGACCGCGACCACGAGGGAGCCCCCGCCGGCCTCGATCAGCGCGTACGTCACCAGGGCGAGGGCGAGCGCGCCGAGGACCGCGCCGAGCACGTCGAAACGGCCGGTGGCCTGCTGTCCGCTGTCCGACTCCGGTACGTGGCGTACGGCGATCGGGGCGCACACCACGGCCAGCGGCACGTTGATCAGGAACACCCAGCGCCAGCCCGGCCCGTCCACCAGCCAGCCGCCGAGGAACGGGCCGACCGCCGCGCCGATCCCGCCGAAGCCGGACCACAGGCCCACCGCCCGGCCCCGGTCGTCGGGGTGGAAGGACGCCTGGATCAGGGCGAGCGAGCCGGGCGTGAGCAGCGCGCCGCCGACGCCCTGCAGTGCGCGGGAGGCGATCAGCACACCGGTGTTCGGGGCGATACCGCACAGCAGGGAGGCCGTCGCGAACCACAGCACCCCGACGACGAACACCTTCCGGCGGCCGAACCGGTCACCCAGCGCACCACCCAGCAGGATCAGCCCGGCCAGCGTGACCAGGTACGCGTTGACCGTCCACTGCAGGGCGGCGAGGCTCGCGTCGAGGTCGCGGCCGATGCGCGGAAGGGCGACGTTGACGACGGTGGAGTCCAGCAGGGCCATGCTGGAACCGAGCACCGTGGTCAGCAGAATCCACTTGCCCTGCGGGGAGGCCAGCCGGACATCGGGCATGCAGGGAGCATACGGAAACGGGTCGGGCCCGGCACCATGTGTGCCGGGCCCGACGAACGCGTACGAGCGACGTACGAGAGACGTGCGAACGCGTACGGACGCGTACGTGCGGCCTACTTGATCCGGGTGCCCGTGGAGCGCAGGTTCCGGCAGGCCTCGACGATGCGGGCGGACATCGACGCCTCGGCCAGCTTGCCCCAGGTACGCGGGTCGTAGGTCTTCTTGGAGCCGACCTCGCCGTCGACCTTCAGGACACCGTCGTAGTTCTTGAACATGTGGTCGGCGACCGGACGCGTGAAGGCGTACTGCGTGTCCGTGTCGATGTTCATCTTGACCACGCCGTTCTCCAGGGCGGTCAGGATCTCCTGCTCGCTGGAGCCCGAGCCGCCGTGGAAGACGAAGTCGAACGGCTGCGAGTCGGCCGGCTTGCCGTACTTGGCGGCGGTGCCCTCGTTGAGCTCCTTCAGCAGCTCGGGACGGAGGACCACGTTGCCCGGCTTGTACACGCCGTGCACGTTGCCGAAGGACGCGGCCAGCAGGTAGCGGCCCTTCTCACCGAGGCCGAGCGCCTCCGCCGTACGGATCGCGTCCTCGACCGTGGTGTAGAGGGAGTCGTTGATCTCGTGCGAGACACCGTCCTCCTCGCCGCCGGTCGGGGTGATCTCGACCTCGAGGATGATCTTCGCGGCGCGGGCGCGCTCCAGCAGCTCCTGGGCGATGCTCAGGTTGTCGGCGAGCGTCTCGGCGGAGCCGTCCCACATGTGGGACTGGAACAGCGGGTTGCGGCCGGCCTTGACCCGCTCCTCCGAGACGGCGAGCAGCGGACGGACGTACCCGTCGAGCTTGTCCTTCGGGCAGTGGTCCGTGTGCAGGGCGATGTTGACGTCGTACTTCTCGGCGACGATGTGCGCGAACTCGGCCAGGGCGACCGCGCCGGTCACCATCTCCTTCTTGTGCTGGCCGCCCAGGAACTCGGCGCCGCCCGTGGAGATCTGGACGATGCCGTCGCTCTCCGCCTCGGCGAAGCCGCGCAGTGCCGCGTGCAGGGTCTGGGACGAGGTGACGTTGATGGCCGGGTAGGCGAACTTTCCTGCCTTCGCCCGGTCCAGCATCTCGTTGTAGACCTCGGGAGTTGCGATGGGCATCTGTCCGCTCCTTATGCGTGCGGTGTGGCGTACTGGGTGCTGTCGGCCCTGACCTGGAACCTTGGATGCGACGTCATTGTCGGCCCCATCCTCCCAGACTTGCCCGGCTGGTCGACGGCGCAGGTCAAGTCGTTATGTCGGATGATGTCGGACGGAGGACCGGCCGACCGGTCGCGACCTCAGTCCAGGCCGAGCTGGTCCTTGCCGAAGGCGAACAGGTACGGCACCCCGGCGCCCTCCTGGATCTTCTCGGCGGCGCCGGTCGCCCGGTCGACGATGGTCGCGACGGCCACCACCTCGGCGCCGGCCTCGCGCACGGCCTCGACGGCGGTGAGCGGGGAGCCGCCGGTGGTGGAGGTGTCCTCGACGACCAGGACCCGGCGGCCCCTGATGTCCGGGCCCTCCACGCGCCGCTGCAGGCCGTGCGCCTTGGCCGCCTTGCGGACCACGAAGGCGTCCAGCCTCCGGCCGCGCGCGGCGGCGGCGTGCAGCATGGCGGCGGCCACCGGGTCGGCGCCCATGGTCAGCCCGCCGACCGCGTCGAACTCCAGCCCCTCGGTGAGGTCCAGCAGCACCTGGCCGACCAGTGGGGCGGCCTCGCCGTCCAGGGTGACGCGGCGCAGATCGACGTAGTAGTCGGCCTCGAGACCCGAGGAGAGGGTCACCTTGCCGTGCACCACGGCCTTGTCCTTGATCTGCTGCAGCAGTGCGCTACGTACCTCGCTCATGGCAGCCAGGGTAGACGGCTTCAGAGCCTGCGCCAGGTCCAGGTGGTCGTGGCCTCCAGCGGCTCCAGTGGGGTGACCAGGCGCGGGTGGGTGTTCAGCCCGTCGGGCGGGCCGGTCTGCGGCTCCACGCAGACGGCCTCGCGCTGCTCGTCGTAGACCACCACCCACTCCTCGCGGCTGGTCACCTTCAGCTCCAGCCGCCCCGGCCAGGTGAGGGTGACGTCGACGCCGCCCGGCATGCCGAAGCAGTCGTCCCAGGGGCCGGGCTTCGGGTCGATCCGGTGGCCGGTGGGCAGGTGGTCGTCGCCGCGCTCCTCCTGCCACGCGGGGGTGAAGTCGATGCTTACGTCCGCCGTGCCCGCCGTGCCCGCTGCGTCCGTGCCGCCGAGGGCGCGGTTGAACCAGGGGTGCCAGCCGATCTGCGCCGGGAAGGAGGACTCGTACGTCTCGACTGCCATGGCCAGGGTCAGGGAGTCCGCGCCGAGCGTGATCACCTGCGTCACCCGCCCGGGGTACGGCCACGGCTCCCCGAGGTCGTACGTGATCACGGCCTCGTTCCCGCTCGCGCGGGCGGTACGCCAGGCGGTGTCACGGGCGGTGCCGTGGATGGCGTTCGGCGGGGCGCTCAGCGGCATCTGGTGGACGGTGGCGCCGTTCCGGAACCGGCCGTCCCGGATCCGCCCGCACCAGGGGACCATCGGGAAGCACCCGTAGCGGTCGCCCTGGCGCAGCAGCTCGACGCCCCCGATCCGCAGTCCCGAGACCCGCCCGCCGTTTTCCGGCCGCACGGTGACCTCCGCGTCGCCCGCGGTCAGAGTGATGTCCTCGTTGCTCACGGGACGACCCTACTGGGGTGATCAAAAGGACCTCCCGAGGTCCGGCCGGGCCCGCGTGCCCCGGGGCGGGGTCAGCGGCGTCTGCGCAGTGCCCGCACGGCGACGACCGCCGAGGCCACCGCCAGGGCGGCCGCCGGGGCGGCCCAGCGCAGGGGGGTGGCCGGGGAGACGGTCTGCGGGGCGGGGACGGGGGCGTAACGGCCCCGGGGCGGGGCGTGGTCCACTTCCTCGGCGCTGCGGCCGATCATCGTGCGCCGCGCGTGCGCCGCCTCGGCGACGGTGTCGTCGGCGTCGTCGATGGCGTCGATGGCGTCGATGGCGTCGACACCGTCAATACCGACGACCTCGTCCACGTCGTCTGCGAGATCCGTGTCGTCCACATCGCCCACATCGCCCATGTCGCCCATGTCGTTCACGCCATCCCCGACGTCGTCCCCGGCCTCGTCCCGGGCCTCGGGGTCGAGGGCCGGCAGGGGGGCCTCCGTGTCGAAGCCGGGGGCCGGTGCGGGGGCCGGGGGCTCGTCCGTGGGCGACTCGGGCCTGGGAGGCTCCCCCGCCGCCGTGCCCAGGTTCTCCGCGAAACGGTTCAGCAGGCGGGCCACCGCCGACGCCACCGCGTCCGCCGGAAGCTCCGTGACCCGGCCGTCGGCCGTCGCCGTGCCGTCGACGGTGAGCGTGGCGCCGCCCTCCGCGGCCAGCGGACGCAGCCGCAGCGCCAGTCTCACCGTGCCGGTGCCGCGCGTCTCGACGGCGTCGCCCTCGACGGCGTAGGAACCGTCCTCGCGCCGGGACACCCGTACGGAGCCCCGGTAGGTGACGGAGTGGCTGCCCACACGGAACTTCAGCCTGCCTGCGACCGGATCCACACCGGCGTCGTGCTGGAGCCCCGGCACCGCGCGGGCGACCCGCGCGGGGTCGTCCAGCGCCTCCCTGAGCCGCTCCACCGGAACCGGAACGAACACCTCGTGCTCCATGACTGCGGAGCCTACCCATGGCGACGCCGGGCTGTATCCCCGTCGGTGCGAAAGGGCGGTACAGCGGTACATGCGGTACAGCGGTACATCAGGGGGCGAGCCGGCTCAGCGGGCGTACCTGGGGTGCAGCAGCGTCGACGGGGGCAGGCCGGGGACACGGGTGCGTGCGGCGGATCGCGCGCCGGCCGCGAGGGAGCCGTCGGTAAGGGTGCGCGGACGGGGGCCGGAGGGGTCCAGGCGCAGCTCCGGGACGGTGCGGGCGGCCAGGACGAAGCCTTGGTCTCCCCTGCTGTACGGGCTGGTGCGGAAGCCGGCCGAGCGGACCGTCGACTCCACCGTCCAGAACGTCCGGGGCCGGGACACCACCGACCCGGTGTGCACCACGAGCCGCCCGCCGGGCGCCAGGACGCGCCGGGCCAGGCCGTAGAACTCCTGCGAGTACAGCTTGGTGCTCTCGGTGGCCTCCGGGCGCGGCAGGTCGCAGACCACCGCGTCGTACGCCGCCGGGGACGCCCGGCGCAGCCAGGCGAAGGCGTCCGCGGTGCTGACCCGTACGCGCGGGTCGTCGAGGGCGTGGTCGTTCAGCGCGGACAGGGCCGGGTCGCGGCGGGCCAGTCGTACGACGCCCGCGTCGAGTGCGACGACGTCGACCCGCCGCACGTCGCGGTGGCGCAGCACCTCACGGGCGGCCAGTCCGTCGCCGCCGCCGAGAACGAGCACGCGCGCGTGCGGACCGGTCATCGCGGGGTGCGTGAGCGCCTCGTGGTAGCGGAGTTCGTCCCGGCTGCCGGTCCGCAGCCGACCGTCGAGGAACAGGTCCAGGGGTCGGCCGTCGAGGCCGCCGGTGAGCACCACTTCCTGCACGTCGGTCTGCAGGGCGACCCGGACGTCCGAGCCGTACATGGCGTGGCGGGCGGCCCGTTCGAAGTCGTCGACGAGGAGAACCGCCGATGCGAGGACGGCCAGCACGCAGAGGTTGGCGATCAGCAGCAGCCGCCGGGCACGGCGGGTCAGATCCTGCCGGAAGAGTCCGAGCACCAGCGCGCCGCCGACCACCGTGTTGACCGCGCCGGTGATCAGCGTCCCCGTCAACTGGCCCAGGAACGGCAGGAGGAGGAAGGGGAAGGCGAGCCCGCCGACGAGAGCGCCGACGTAGTCCGCGGCGAACAGGTCGGCCACCGCGCCGCCCGCGTCCTGGCGGCGGATCCGCTGGATCAGCTCCATCAGCAGCGGCACCTCGGCCCCGATCAGCAGGCCGACGGCGAGGGAGAAGGCGACCAGCAGGACGTGCGGTCCGTGGGCCCACGGACCGCCCCAGGACCCGGTCCAGGCGAAGACGGCGTACAGGGCCATCGCGCTGCATCCGCCGACCAGGGCGAGCGCGGCCTCGACGGCGCCGAAACCGGCCGCCGCGTGCCGGCGCAGCCGCTTGGCGGCCAGCGAGCCGATCCCCATGGCGAAGACCATGACGGACAGCACGACGGAGGCCTGGGTCACCGAGTCGCCCATCAGGTACGAGGCGAGCGCCACGAGTTCGAGCTCGTACACGAGCCCGCAGGCCGCGCAGACGAACACACCGGCGAGGACCAGGAACCGGCCGGTGCCCTGTCGCACCGGCAGCTTCAGCATGCTGTCCGAGGGGCTGCCGCCGTTGCCTCCCGGCCTGCCCCGGGGTTGCGCGGGGCGGGGCGGGGCGGGGGCCTGCGGTTCGATCACCCCTGCGACGTTACGTTACGCCTCCGGTGCGGACCGTCACCCACACGTGTGGTGTTTGTTTACCGCTGGCGGTGCCCGCCCCGTGGTCCTCACACGGTTTCCCTCACCCGTACGCCCACCCTCGTCCGGGTCGTCACCAACTGGCCGTCCTGGGGATAGGCGTGCCAGGTCCGCCAGTGGACATGGTTCTCGTGGCGCTGGGCGAGCATCGCGGTGAACGCGTGCGGACTCCCGGGGAACACCCCGGCGAGACCGTGCGGATGGTCGGAGACCAGGGCGAGCAACTCCTGTGCGCGCCCCCCGAAGGAGCCGGGGGAGAGCATCTCCACATGGGCGGCGAACTCGTACTCCCAGTCGCCCACCTGTTCGGCGACGCCCAGCGGAAGGGGCGTACTGCTGCCCGGAAGGCAGGCCACCGTCTCCGAGCAGATCCCCCGATCCTCTTCCAGCAGCACCTGGTGGGACGCGCCGAGAAGCCTCAACTGGACCTTGGCCCCGGTCAGTTCGAGGTCGAGCGTGGCCAGCGCGGGAAGCGGCTCGCGCCCCAGGGCCCAGGCGAGGTCGGCCGCGCGCGTGTCGGTGTAGGAGGTGGTCAGAGTCGTGAGCATGAATCGGCTCCGCAAGCGGACAAGGAGGGGCAGGAGAGGGAGATGGGGAACCGTCGCACCCCGATCACGCCGGGGAGTTCGGCCCGTCAGCCCGGTCGGCCGGTCGGAAAGGGGATCCGCAGGAAGTCCGAGGGCTGTGTCGGTGATTTAGAGGGAATCACGAACTGTGGTGCTGCCACAGCTTTTTTACCCAACTTCGTGGGCTTTACATCCCCTCGGGGGCCCTCCAGATCACCTGTTCAACCCAGCGCACTCCTGACACACACCTGGCGCACACGCGGGCGTACACGCGGGTGCACAGCACGGTGGGGCCCGCCCCAGGCGCGGACCCCACCGTCGCGGACGCGTCATCCCCGTACAGAGGCGAGCCGCCCCCCGTCAGCTGCCTCCACCGCATCCGCCGCCGCCCCCGCACGACGACCCGCCCCCGCAGGACGAACCGCCGGAGGACGAGTCGCTCCCGCAGGACGCCCCGCCGGAACTCCCCCCTCCCTCGCCGGCCCACCAACTGCCGCGCCGCCGCCCGGACGCCCCCGCCCGGCGGCCGGGAGGGCGCGCCGGTGCCACCGCGAACGCCTTGTACAGCACGAAGAGCAGCGCGAAGAGCAGAACCAAGGTGATGCCGATGACCATGGCGCCACCGTCCTTTCGTCCCCCGTGAATCCCCCGAAGCAGCCCCCCGTGGGTGCCTCGCTCACGCGTGTGGACGGGAGATGCCCGCTGCCCGCGCGGGCCAAAGCAGACTTGAGGAACTCCAGAGGTTCGGCGCAGGATGACCGGCATGACCTCCAGCGCGCGCCCCCTCCTGAACCGCCGGCTCGCCGAGTTCGGAACCACGATCTTCGCGGAGATGTCCGCCCTGGCCCTGCGGACCGGTTCCATCAACCTCGGCCAGGGCTTCCCCGACACCGACGGCCCCGAGGAGATCAGGGAGGCGGCGGTGCGGGCGCTGCGGGACGGCCGGGGCAACCAGTACCCGCCCGGCCCCGGCGTCCCCGAGCTGCGCACCGCGATCGCCGCGCACCAGCGGCGCCGCTACGGCCTGTCCCTCGACCCCGACACGGAGGTCCTGGTCACCGCGGGCGCCACCGAGGCGATCGCCGCCGCGCTGCTCGCGCTGCTGGAACCCGGCGACGAGGTGATCGCCCTGGAGCCGTACTACGACTCCTACGCGGCCTGCGTCGCCATGGCGGGCGCCCTGCGCGTGCCGGTCACCCTGCGCCCGCGCGAGGGCCGCTTCCGCCTCGACCTCGACGAGCTGCGCGACGCCGTCACCGACCGCACCCGCCTGCTGCTGATCAACACCCCGCACAACCCGACCGGCACCGTCCTCACCCGCGAGGAGCTGTCCGCGATCGCCGCGCTGGCGGTGGAGCGCGACCTGCTGGTGGTCACCGACGAGGTGTACGAGCACCTGGTCTTCGACGACGCCGCACACGTACCGCTGGCGACCTTCCCGGGCATGCGGGAGCGCACGGTGACCATCTCCAGCGCGGGCAAGACGTTCTCGTTCACCGGCTGGAAGGTCGGCTGGGTGACGGGCACGCCCGCGCTCGTCACGGCGGTCCGCTCGGCCAAGCAGTACCTGACCTATGTCAGCGCGGGCCCCTTCCAGTACGCGGTCGCCGAGGCCCTCGCCCTGCCGGAGGCGTACTTCGACGCCTTCCGCGCCGACCACCAGCGCAAGCGCGACCTGCTCGGCGACGGCCTGCGCGCCGCCGGCTTCGAGGTCCACCAACCCCGGGGCACGTACTTCATCACCACCGACATCGCCCCCTTCGGCGAGAAGGACGCCTACGCCTTCTGCCGCGCCCTCCCCGAACGCTGCGGCGTCGTCGCCGTCCCCAACTCCGTCTTCTACGACGACCCGGAAGCCGGCCGCAGCCAGGTCCGCTTCGCCTTCTGCAAGAAGGACGACGTCCTCACCGAGGCCGCCGGCCGCCTGCGACACCTCTCGCTCTGAAATCACGTCCCCTTCGTCCCGAATGAGGTTCGGGCGACATCCTGACCTGCTCCGGGTGATGTTTGCACAGGTCAACGGGTTGGTCTCGGGTGGTCTGGAATGGCCCGACGGGGGCTCTGGGAGAAGAACTTCTCCCAGATTTCTCCCAAGCGGTGAACCGGCAGCGCGGTGGCTGCACCCGCACACATGTATCGCATCAGCAAATTCGCATGAAAATGCTGATCGTGAGTGTCACTCGTCGTTGTGCTCGGAAGACAACGAGCCGGCACGCAGATCGTCGGCATGCGGCCAGATACCCAAGGACAGTGAGGCGAGGTACATGCCCCGCGTGCGGATTCGATGCTCGTCCCAGATGGTGGCCCAGTCGCTGATGTCAGTGTTCGGTGGAGCACTGAGCAGGGTGCCGTGGGTGAGCCGGAGCAAACTGTGCTTGCTGAGCCACTGCCGCTTGTCCTCCCAGGCCATGTTGCCCAGAGTGGGGTTCAGACGGGCGGTGACCAGGGTCAGGTTGCCGAGTGTGTGAACCAGTTCGTCGCGGTCGGCTCCTTCGGATGGATCGTCCTCGAGGGGTGGCCAGTTGTCGCGCCAGCTCTGCGGCATGACGTGCTCGATGGTCAACTTCGCACCGGCCTGCTCCCCGACGGGGACGGTGAGCTGTTCAGTGTGGTCGGTGCGCAGCTCGTCCTCCAGCGCTTCCAGGAGGATGCGTACGCCGCGGCGATACAGGCGGGAGTAGATGGGGTCCTGTTCCAACGAGCCACGGAACTCGGAGTCGCTTGGCCAATGACGGTGGGCGCCCTGCATTGCGGAGAGAGCCTTGATGACGGCTTCGTCCGCGTGGTCGGGTTGCCGGGCTGCGGCCGTGACCAGGTCACGGAACACGTTGTTGTAGTCGCGGTTGCTGAGATTCAGCAGCGCCCGGCGAACGAGGTAGCTGTCGATGGCGCGGATCGCCTGTCGACGACGCTCCAGCGGCAGCACAGACTCGTCCAGGCCATAGAGGAAGAGGAGCAGGGGCATCGGAGTGGAGGTCTGAAGGACCTTCATCCGATACAGGAACCGACCCTCGACTCCGTGCAGCGGATGGTCGTCGATGAGGTCATAGATCTCGGCGTATCGCGCCAGCTCGGCAAAGACATCCTCCGTAGGGACGGCGGACGAGAGCAGCCAGCGCTCGAACTCCTTGAACAGGGAGGAGGCGGTGAACTCGCGCTGCGTACGCATCGTGAGCCAGTACGTCAGGAACACGTCGAGGCGGCTTCGCGTAATGCGGCCGGTCGTCTGTTCCATGCGCCATTCGTCCTGGTCGAAGGGCGCCCAGTACGTTTTGTAGAGCCGGTCGACGTCCGCGCCGGCACGTTCGGCGTTGCGGAACAGCAGGTTCTTGATCAGGTCCGCGTGCTCCAGCGGTGTACCGCGACTGTTCAGCGTTTCGAAGACGACCTGCGCGTCGTCGTGCTCTTCCAAGTCGATGATGACCAAACGTAGCTGTTCCCGAAGCGCCTGCACCAGCATCCCCAGCCGCTCGTGCGGCTCAGCAGCTTCGGCCAGCCATGTGTTGATCTCCTGCTGAAAGTAGGTGACGGCTTCGGCGAGCCGTCCTGTCCCTCCCTGGCCGAGCATGACCGTGCGGAACTCGTCACGGTCCGCGTTGGTCGGCCAGACCTTGTAGAGGTGGTCGGGGTGCTGAGCGCGGTCGAACAGGTCCTCGTCGTTCTCCAGGAACTTACTCAGCAGTCGTACGGAACGCTCGTGGTTGAGAGCCGCCGCCGACAGGCGGGCCGCGAACAGGAACAACTGCAGTGTTGTCAAACGCTGCTGACCGTCGATGACCTGCCGAGTCTCCAGGCTCGACGAAAGGTACGGGGTCTCATCGAAGACAACCGCGCCGAGAAAGTGCGGCGCCACCGTCTCCCCGGTCAGAGCCGCTTGCTCGGCCCGCTCGACGGTGCGGCGGATGTCCTCCCACAGGGCCGACCAGTTGTCGTCCCGGTTCCAGACGTACGGCCTCTGGAACAGCGGCACCGTGTAACGAACATCCCTGCCGAAGATCCGCCGCAGGTCGACCGTGTCCGCTCTCATGGATTGAGGTCTCCTCCCTCACGCCCAGGTTATTACCGTAGCGATCTTCCCTACAGCTCATTGGCCTGATCCGTGAAATTCAGCAGGGAGACAGCGCGGAACACTGGCGGATGGTGGGATTCCGCCTTGACAGACGCCCTTGGTGTGGTGGTCAGGCCGCGAGGATGGTTTCGTACTCGGCGGGACGGCGGTAGCCGAGGCTGCTGCGCAGCCTTCGTATGTTGTGCCAGCTCTCGATCCACTCGGAGATCGCAGTGCGGACAGCGGACCGGTTCGGCCACGACCGCTCCTCGCTCAGTTCCCGTTTCAACGTGGCGAAGAACGATCCGACAAGGGCGTTGTCCCAGCACTGCCCGGTCCGGCCGACCGATAGTCTGACGTCGAACTCCTGTGCCAGGTCGGCGAATTCACGACTGGTTGAACTCAGGTTGACAGCTGCGGTCGGAGTGGAAGATCACCGGGCCCGTCCGGACGTCGGGTCTTGCAGGCGGCCCGCAGCGCGTCGGCGACCAGTTCGGTCCGCAAGTGGTCCGCAGGGGCCCAGCCGACGACGCGACGGGAGGCGATGTCGATGACGGTGGCCAGGTAGAGCCAGCCCTCCTCGGGCGGCATGAAGGTGATGTCGCCGCACCAGCGCACGTCGCGGGCTGTCGGGTCGGGCTGGAAGTTCCGTACCACCAGGCCGGGCCGTGTAGCGGCCTGTGGGTCAGGGGCCGTGGTGCGCCGGCGTCGTCTGCGGTGTCGGCCTTCGAGGTCGGCCTGGCGCATAGCCGTGCGACCCGGCGATGGCCGCACTGCTCACCGTCCTTGTGGAGCGCGGCGTGGAGACGGGGGGCTCCGTAGCTGCCGCGCGAGCGCGTGTGGACCTCGGTGATCTTCTCGGTCAGCTCCGCGTCGCGCGCTGCGCGAGGGCCGGGCACGGCAGTGCGGCGGGCGTAGAAGGCGGCACGGGAGACCTTCAGCAGCTCACACGCCCGTTTGACGTTGTGGCCGCCCTGCTTCTCCGCCTCGATGAGCGGACGCACCGTCACCGGGTCTCCTTCGCGAAGGAAGCCGTGGCCCGCTTGAGGTTGTCGACGTCCTCGCGCGGACGGCGGTTCTCCCTGCGTAGCCGCGCGAGTTCCTCGCGCTCGTCGCTGGTCAGGCCATCCCGCTCGCCGGCATCGACCTCGGCCTGCTTCACCCGGTCCCGCACCGCGGTCTCGGTCAGGTCGAAGCCCTTGGCGACCTGGCCTATCGAGCGGTCACCTCGCCGGCACAGCTCGACGATCTCGGCCTTGAACTCCGGCGTGAACGCACGGCGAGACTTCTTCCCCCATGCTCTCCATGATGGACATCATCCTTCCGGGGGCTCAGCCCCCTGATCTCGGATGTCCGTCAAAGCGGATCAAGCCCAGCCCTCTTCGCCTTCATGACCGAGGACATCGAACACCGGAGTGAATACCTCGATGTGCTCAGCGGCATCATGAAGTCGGTCTCGACGGACGAACCGCACGGGGAGAACACCCCAGAGACCGAGGGTCCGGATGCCGTAGGAACGGAGAAACCAGCATGAGCGGCGGTGCCCAGGCAGAGGACGAGGCGCGCAAGAGGCGCACCCGATATCCCGCCCTGCTGGCCGGCGGCATCGGCTGCTACGTGTTCGCCGTGACCGCAGGGATGTTCCTCCTGTCGGACGGCTTCGGGCCGGCCCTCCAGGTTTCCCTGTGGATTGTGCACGGAACGCTGCTCATCGTGCTCATCCGGAAACTGGGGGCCAGGGAGTCGAGCACGTACGCGGCACTGTTCATCGTGATCACGTCTGCGATGTCCGTGTACGTCATCGGCATGGCGCGCGACGACCTCGCCCTGCAGCAGCGCGGCGAGAAAGTCACAGCCACGGTGGTGAAGGAACGACTCGACCCGGCCCAGGGACGCAAGGGCCGCCACTCCTACTACACGCTGGAGCGGCAGGACGGCACACGCGTCCCAGGGCCCGAGATGGAAACGACGTCCGACCTCTACGACGTCGGCCAGGTGCTGACGGTGATCGAGGATCCCGAGGGTGAACTCCGCCCCCGGACCCCGGGCCAGGCGGACGCCACTGCTGAGCAGCTCGGCGCGGGGGCGCTTGCCCTCGCCGCGCTCGGCTCCGTCGGCTGGATGACTTGGCGCGGGTCGGACGCCGCGAGACGCCGGGACGCGCAGAAACGACCGGGCGGCGCACGGAAGGCGTACAAGACCGTCACCGGCGACCACTCCACGCAGGAGGAGCAGGAGGAGAAGCTGCGCGAGGCCCTGCGCACGTACCCCGCCGACCGCCGCGATTACATCAAGGTGCACCCCGGGGAGTACCCCGACGTGACGCAGCAGCAGGCAGCCCGGATCGCCTGGGAGATGGGCCTGCGCGCAGAGGCGGTCGGCAATCGGGGCTCGTGGCGCTTCGGAGAGACCGTGATCGAGGAAGTCCCACAGAATTGAGCGATCGCCTGCTGGAATTACCCCTGGTGGGCCTGTTGCGCGACATGCAAATGAGTGTGCGAACTAGACGAGTCATTCCGATGTGATCAGTGGTCGTAAACGATCAAGGATCGCGTGACGGGCTGGCTGGTCTTGTGGTTGTGCCAGATCGCGGCGGCCATCGCGAGGATGCGCTGAGCGACGCGAACGGCGACACCTTCGAAGGTGCGGCCGCCATGCTGTTCCAGGTCGAGCTGGCCCTTGAGGGTGTCGTTGACCGACTCGATCAGCTGCCGCACCGTCTTGAGGAGGCTTTCGCCCTCGCGCCTCTTCTCGCGTTTGAACGTTGGTCGCAGCAACTCGGCTCCACGGAAGGCCAGATCGGCCTCGAACTCCTTGGAGGCGAAGCCCTTGTCCGATATCACCAGCAGCCCTGGCCGGTCCGTAACCGCTTCCGGCTCGCGGTCCAGCATCGCGGTCAGCACCTCGCGCTCGTCGATCTTCGGGTTCGCCAGCGCCCACAGGATCGGCACCCCGGCCGGGGTACACACCAGGAACAGACGCAGCCCCCAGAAGAACCGGCTGTGGCTGGCGCAGTACCCGTATCCGGCCCAGCCGGCCATGTCCGACCGCTTCACCGTCGGACGCGAGCGACCGCACTCCACCGGTGTGGAGTCGACGATCCAGTGGTTGTCGAACCAGAAGTCCGTATCGACGGCCAGCAGCCGTATTGCCTTCTTGACCAGTGGCAACGCGGCCCTCAGTCGCTTGTTCCAACCCGGCTGCCTGGGCACGTACGGGAACATCACACCCAGCCGTGAGTCCACGAACCGCAACCACCGCGACTCCGAGGTGAAGCCCAGCAGTGCCTGCGCGAGGGCGAGGCACACAAGCTCGGAGTCCGTCAGCCGGGGCGACCGGCCCAGCCATCGGGTATCTCCGATCTCGTCGTCGATCTTCACGTACAGCGCGGTCAGCAAGGTGTCCAGGTTGTTCGTCACACAACGATCTTGGGCGCCCTGCCTGCATCGCCGCGCCGCCTGCATGACGAAAGGCATCAGACAGGCAGCACCAGCTACGCCCCTTACTGTGCGCCGAGTGTCATCCACGTCTCCGGCTTCTCGAGTGACGCGAAGCCCACCTTGGCGTAGATCGCGTGTGCGTCAGCAGTGGCCAGCATCACACGGCGCAGCCCATAGGGCTCGAGATGCTCGCAGGCAGCAGCAACCAGAGCATGCCCCAGACCTTTACCCCGGCTGCCACGAGCAATGTAGACGTCACACAGCCACGCGAACGTGGCCTTGTCGGTAACCACACGGGCGTAACCGAGCTGAACGCCGGTGGCGCTGTCATAGACCCCAAAGTTCAACGAGTTGGCCATGGCCACGTCTTGCTTCTCCCGGGACCGGCCCAGGGCCCAGTACGAATCTTCTGAAAGCCACCGGTGAATGACTGCACGGTCGAGACGAGTTGAGTCAGTGGATATGTCGTAGGAAGCTGAAAGATCAGTAGCCATAGCCGCATATAAGCAGACCAGGACGCCCCGGGGCCATCGATTAGCTCCTTGGGGCATCGACAAGACTCATCACGATCACTTCGGAATGACTCGTCTAGGAGTCGGCTGGGTGACGGGCACGCCCGCGCTGGTGACGGCGGTCCGCTCGGCCAAGCAGTTCCTGACCTACGTCTCCGCGGGCCCCTTCCAGTACGCGGTCGCCGAGGCGCTGGCGCTGCCGGAGTCGTACTTCGCCGCCTTCCGCGAGGACATGCGGGCTCTCGGCTGATTACGCGGCGCGCATGGCCGAGGATCGGAGCAGCAGTGATCGTCATCGGTCATCTCCGCACGATGGCGCAGCGGTACAGCACGGCGGTCGACTTGGCGATGGCGAACAAGCGGCTGTGGTTCAACGGTGCCGCGTCCGCGGACGTGTGCGACGTGGACATTACAACTCTGGCCTTGATCGCCGCGCGGGCACTTGGCGTCGACCATTTCCGAGCGGCGCTCCGTTCAGCTCTCGCCGAGACCACCGGGCTGGAGTCGGTTCCGCTCGGCATCGCGGACGCGATGCTGCCGGATACGGGCCGGGGTTGAGCACGTTGGGGCTTTACGGTGCAGAGCCCGTCGTCGGTGGGCGTCAGGCAGGGCCGCCCGGTATCACTCCGCCTTCCGGCAAGCGCGAAGCACTGGAGGCTATTCAGTGTCCTTCGGGTGTCGCGTGGAGGCGTACACCAGGATCACGGTCGAGGTCTCCGGGCTGACCAGATAGCGGACCCGGCCGCCGCTGGTGATCTCGTACTCCCACTGCTCCAGTTCGGAGCCCTTCCATTCCTTGGTCGCATGTCTGCCGCGAAGCTGGTGTTGACGGTTCCAGTTGGCACGCGACAACGGGTCTGCGCGAAGGGCTTCCAGACAGCGATGCGCGTTCGGCAGCGCCACCCGGCACAGCTCCTCCCAACCGGTTGCCGCCTCCGTCGTTCCATGGATGACGTTCCAGCCACTCAGCGGTGGGACGCTCACCCGGTCGCCCTTCTTGGGGCTCACTCGTGCACCTCGACCGGGCCCAAGTCCACGTCACCGAGCGGGCGGAGTGCTGCCCTGAGCTGGTCAGGATCGGCGTTGATACGGGCAGTTGCCCGCCACGAGACGATTGCTCGGTGCACAGCCTCCCTGGCACCCAGTTCAGCGGCATCGGACAGCGCGTCCATGAGCTCAATGGTGAATTCCCGGACCTCTTCGTCGTCCAGGTGACGCACCCACGGGAACACCTCGGGCAGCGCAAGCAGAAGCGACCTGGCGCCGTCCGCCTGTTTCATCAGAGCCAGGAACAGTCGGGACGCAGTTGTCAGGTTCTCCTCGGTGCGCTCCGCGTGTATGGCCGTGGTCAGCACCATGTCGGGCGCGTCCCGGTGCGTGACACGCAGACATCCCAGAGCAGCAGCCCTGGCTGCCACGGCCTTCGGGTTCCGGGACAGGTCTGTGAACGTGACGGCTTCTGATTCGGACGACAGGTGCGCGATAGCCATACTCAGACCATACTCTGAGTGCAATCTGACTTCCACCGCGAAAGATGCGGAAGCACGGACGGATACCCTGCTGCTGGGGACAGGCCCCGTTCCTCCGACGCCGCTGCTCCCCCGTGGTGCTCTCCCGCCAGGGGCACCGGCGCCTGAACCGACATCCGCCCCCTGGGCGAGACCGAGGGCGAAGCCTTCTGCCTCGTTCTCCCGGAACGCGCCGGCGTCGTCGCCATCCCCACCTCGGTCTTCTACGACCATCGGAAGGCAGGCGCCCCGTACATCCGCTTCGCCTTCTGCAAGCAGAAGAGCGTGTGGGAAGAGGCGGCCTCCCGGCTGCAGGCGGTGGGGCAGCGCTGGGCGAAGCCCGTAGGGGGTGCGTTGCCGGACACTTTTCGATGTCCCCGGGAACCGGGCGAGCACGGTTCTGGTTTCTTCCGGGCACTGTCCATCCCGGTGGCATCCGATGCGGCGGGGGGCCGGCCGGATAGGCGGCGGGGCGGGCTGTTCCTAGCCTCGGGGCATGGTTCTTCGTCGATCGTCGTTGTCCGCCGCCGTTCTGGCGCTGCCGTGTCGGCCGTTCCGTCCGCCGCGGCCTCGCCACCCGCGCCGGGCCCTTCCGCCGTGGACCGGTCCGTGCAGCAGGACGCCGACGCGCTGCGCGATGCCGGGGTCACGGGGGTCTCGGTCCGCCTGGAGACACCCCGGGGGACCGTCACCGCCCGCTCCGGTGTGGGGGACCTGGTCAGCGGCCGCCCGGTTCCCGAGGACGGCCATCTGCGTCTGGGCAGTGTCACCAAGACGTTCGTCGCGACCGTCGTGCTGCAGCTGGTGGACGAGGGGCGACTGTCGCTCGACCGGACGGTGGAGCGATTACTGCCCGGAGTGGTGACCGGCGCCGGCAACGACGGTCGTACGATCACGCTCCGCGACCTGCTGCAGCACACCAGCGGACTGCACGACTACACGGCCGACGTGTACCCCGACCCGAGCGCCGAGACGTACTACGCCCGTCGGTGGCACGCCTACCGGCCCGCCCAGCTGGTCGCCCTGGCCGTGCGCCACGAGCCCGCCTTCCCACCGGGGACGGGCTGGGGGTACTCCAACACGAACTACGTCCTCGCCGGGATGATCATCGAGAAGGTCACCGGCCGCTCCTGGGAGCAGGAGGTCCGCGACCGCGTCCTGCGCCCCCTCGGGCTGCGGCACACGGACATCCCCGGCACCCGGCCCTTCCTGCCGCAGCCGCACGCGGCCAACCACCAGCAGTTCACCCCGGACGGTCCGATGGTCGACACCACGATCCCCTACCGGCCCTTCGACCTCGGGGCCGACGGAGCGATGACCGGCACGGCCCGCGACCTCAACCGCTTCTTCACCGCCCTGACCCGCGGACGGCTGCTGGGACCCGCCACCCTCTCCGCCATGCGGACCACCGTCCCGGTGCCTCGGGACAGCGGTCACCCCGCGGGCACCCGAAGCGGCCTGGGGCTGTTCTTCACGCCCTTGTCCTGCGGCGGCGGTCACCTCGGTCACGGGGGAAGCGGATTCGGCTACCTCGTCCGGGCCGCCACCACGACGGACGGCCGTCGCAGCATCACCGTCTCCACGCACAGCCGCCCGGGAGACCCGGACACGGCGGCCCGCCAGGAGGACATCCTGCGTGACCTCGTCGACCGCGCCCTCTGCGGCTCCGGGTGAGAAGCACCGGACGGCGGGTCCGTGGGGGAAACGGAGGAGCCCGGCCCCGGGTGACCGTGGGGTCGCTCCGGAGCCGGGCTCCTTCACGCGTACGCGCGGGAAGAGCGGGAAAAGGGCTCCCTACTCGTCGTCGGGCTTCTCCGCGTCGTTGATCTCCTGCTCCAGGCCCAGCTGCTCGACGAGCCACTTGTCGAACTCGATCGCGGCCCGCACCCAGCTGACCGTCGAGGAGACGAAGTGCTCCAGGCTGACGCCCATGCCGATCAACATCTGGGCCTCACCGATGAGACGGACGGTGCCGTCGTCGTGGGTGTGGGTGTAGACCTTGGGCCACAGAGTGCGGCGGTTCCAGTCGTCGATCGACTCGAGCAGATGCTGCTTCTCCTCGATCTGGTGCGGGCGGTCGTAGAAGGTCCGCACGGAGAAGATCTGCTGGTCGCCCTCCCCACGGAACATGAAGTAGGTGCGGAACTGCTCCCACGGCGCCGCGAGGTCACCCTCGTCGTCGACGACGTACTTGAGCTCCATCTGGTCGAGGAGCTGCTTCACGAGGTCCTGATCCGGGACGACGGGGCCCGCCGGTCCTTGGGGCTGCGGCTCGGGCTGGCCCCCGAAATTGGGAATCGAGGACGGGTCGATGGACATGCTGGGACACTCCTGCGGTCGTCTGGCGTCCGGCCGTGGATGTGGGACCAGACGTACTCCCCACCCTCTCTCTCTTGGCCCGTGCCGGGCAACCTGCCTGGCCGATGGGCTTCGGCCATGATCCGGTCTCCGTGATCACATCTCGTCGACCACGGAGACCGTCGCCCGGGGGTACTACAGCGTCTTGCCCGTGGCCGGGCCCACCAGGAGGCCCTCGCCGAAGCGGTCCACGCGGACCGTGTCGCCGTCCTTGATCTCGCCGGAGAGGATCTCCTTGGCGAGCCGGTCCCCGATGGCGGTCTGCACCAGTCGGCGCAGCGGACGGGCGCCGTAGGCCGGATCCATGCCCTCCTCCGCCAGCCAGGCCAGCGCTTCGGGGGTGATGTCCAGGGTGAGCCGGCGTTCGGCGAGGCGTCGGCCCAGCCGGTCGAGCTGCAGTGCGGCGATGCGCTCCAGCTCGGCCTTGGTCAGCGCGGAGAAGACGACCAGGTCGTCGAGCCGGTTGAGGAACTCCGGCTTGAAGGAGGACCGGACCACTTCCAGGACCTGTTCCTTCTTCTGCTCCTCGGTGCTGATCGGGTCGACCAGGAACTGGCTGCCCAGGTTGGACGTGAGCACCAGGATCGTGTTGCGGAAGTCGACCGTGCGGCCCTGGCCGTCGGTGAGCCGTCCGTCGTCGAGGACCTGGAGCAGGATGTCGAAGACCTCGTGGTGGGCCTTCTCCACCTCGTCCAGCAGCACCACGCTGTACGGGCGGCGGCGCACGGCCTCGGTGAGCTGGCCGCCCTCCTCGTAGCCGACGTAACCGGGCGGGGCGCCGACCAGGCGGGCCACGCTGTGCTTCTCGCTGTACTCCGACATGTCGATGCGGACCATCGCCCGCTCGTCGTCGAAGAGGAAGTCGGCGAGCGCCTTGGCCAGTTCGGTCTTGCCGACGCCGGTGGGGCCGAGGAAGAGGAAGGAGCCGGTGGGCCGGTCCGGGTCGGCGATTCCGGCGCGGCTGCGGCGCACGGCGTCGGACACCGCCCGTACGGCCTCGAGCTGGCCGATGAGCCGCTTGCCCAGCTCCTCCTCCATGCGCAGCAGCTTCTGCGTCTCGCCCTCCAGCAGGCGGCCGGCGGGAATGCCGGTCCAGGAGGCGACGACGTCGGCGATGTCGTCGGAGCCGACCTCCTCCTTGACCATGGTGTCCTTGGTGACCTCCTCCTCGGCCTCGGAAGCGGCCTCCAGGTCGCGTTCCAGGGCCGGGATCTCGCCGTAGAGGAGCTTGGAGGCGGTGTCGAAGTCGCCTTCGCGCTGGGCCCGTTCGGCCTGGCCGCGCAGGTCGTCCAGCTTCTCCTTCAGCTCGCCGACGCGGTTGAGGGACTGCTTCTCCTTCTCCCAGCGGGCGGTGAGGTGGCGCAGTTCCTCCTCCTTGTCGGCGAGGTCGCGGCGCAGCTTCTCCAGGCGCTCTCGGGAGGCGGCGTCGGTCTCCTTGCCGATCGCCAGCTCCTCCATCCTCAACCGGTCGACGGCGCGCTGGAGTTCGTCGATCTCGACGGGCGAGGAGTCGATCTCCATCCGGAGCCGGGAAGCCGCCTCGTCGACGAGGTCGATGGCCTTGTCGGGCAGGAAGCGGGAGGTGATGTAGCGGTCGGAGAGGGTCGCCGCCGCGACCAGGGCGCTGTCGGCGATCTGCACCTTGTGGTGGGCCTCGTAGCGGCCCTTCAGGCCGCGCAGGATGGCGATGGAGTCCTCGACGGACGGTTCGGCGACCAGCACCTGCTGGAAGCGCCGCTCGAGCGCCGGGTCCTTCTCGATCCGCTCGCGGTACTCGTCGAGGGTGGTGGCGCCGACCATGCGCAGCTCACCGCGGGCGAGCATCGGCTTGAGCATGTTGCCGGCGTCCATGGCGGAGTCGCCGCCGGCCCCGGCGCCGACCACCGTGTGCAGCTCGTCGATGAAGGTGATGATCTGCCCGTCGGATTCCTTGATCTCCGCGAGGACGGTCTTCAGCCGCTCCTCGAACTCGCCGCGGTACTTGGCCCCGGCGACCATCGCCCCCAGGTCGAGCGCGACGAGCCGCTTGTCCTTCAGCGACTCGGGCACGTCGCCCTTGACGATCCGCTGGGCGAGCCCCTCGACGACGGCGGTCTTGCCGACGCCGGGCTCACCGATGAGGACGGGGTTGTTCTTGGTGCGGCGGGACAGCACCTGCACGACCCGCCGGATCTCCTGGTCCCGCCCGATGACCGGGTCGAGCCGGCCCTCGCGGGCGGATTCCGTGAGGTCGGTCCCGAACTTCTCCAGGGCCTTGTACTGGCCCTCCGGGTCGGCTGTCGTCACCCGGCGCGCTCCTCTCGCCTGCTGAAAGGCATCCTGCAACTTCTTCGCGGTGGCGCCCTGCCCCGTCAGCACCTCGCCGGCGGCGCCGCCCTTCGCGGCGACGCCCAGGAGCAGGTGCTCGGTGGAGAGGTACTCGTCCCCCAGGTCCCGCGCGCGGGACTGGGCGTCGGCGATGACGGCGAGCAGTTCGCGGTTCGGCTGGGGCGGCGCGACGGTGGACCCGGTGACGCTCGGCAGGCCGGCGAGGACGCGCTCGGCTCCGGCCCGTACGGCCGCCTGGTCGGCGTCGACCGCGGCGAGCAGGTCCGTGATGTTCTCGTTGTCCTGGCCCTGCAGCAGGGCGAGGAGCAGATGGGCGGGGGTGAGGTCGGGGTGCCCCTCGGTTACGGCCCGGTTTCCGGCGGCGTTGATCGCGTCCCGGCTCCGGTTGGTCAGCTCGGCGTCCACGTTCGCGTTCTCCTCCTTGCGACGACCGTACAGCGGCCCTCATGGCCGGCTCGGCAGCCCGGCCTGGCTGACTCGGTCAGCGTACACAAACTTGAGTCTATTCCACTCAAGGTGGTGACGGGAGGGTCGACGGGTCCCTGTTCCCGCTTCCCTGATCCCTCAGACCTCCCCGACCTCCCGCCTTCCGGCACGGCCACGCCCCCGTGCACGCCGTCGACGGACGGGGGGACCGCTGGGGCAGCGGCGCGAGAGGAGAGGCGAGAAGCGTGGGACGGGAGGCGCGGGGCGCCGGCCGGACGTGACCACCCGGGCCGAGAGGGGCCCGGGGAACAGAACGGGCCCCGGGAACAGGAGGACGGCCGGTGGCCGACGACGGGGCGACACGGGCCGGGGGCCCGGGGGCGCGCGGCGGGACCGGAGCGCCGCGGACGGAACGCCACCGTCGCTCGATCCGGGCGGGACGCCACCCTCGCCCGAACCGGCGGTGCGGGGGATCATGGAGGGCACGCTCACACGCGCGAGAAGGCAGGGGTGAGGCCGTGGTGGGAGTCGGTACGGTCGGACGGCCGGTTTCGGCCATCGCTCGATCCCGCCCACATCCGGAGAAATCCCCGAAAACTGCAGTGGCGTCACCGTGTTCAGGTCACGGTGACGCCACTGCGGGGGGAAGCACCTGCGCGATCTTTTACGACGGGGGAATCGCGTCAGGCACTGCGGGGGGTGGCCGAGATGGTCCGGCGGGCAGAGGAGTCGGACTCCACCTGCTCATGGTCCCGCTGGTCCAGGTTCACAAAGATCATTCCGTACCGGATGGCACACCGCACGGGCTGCGGCGCCCCCCGAGGGCGCCGCAGGCACCGGTACGCCCGTACGTCTCCGTCCTCGTCCCGCGTGACGACGACCGGTTCACCGAACACGGTCACCATCAGCGAATCACCGCTGTGGGGGATGGCGGTGACCAGGTCGATGAAGTGCCAACCGGATCGGTAGGCGGTCGCCATCTCCCTGCGAAAAGACCGGTCGTCGGGTGGAGTGGTCACTTCAGCGCCCCGAGTCCACGACGATCGACGGCCAGTGACTGTCGGCAGTCGTGTCACCCTTTGCGTCGGAATAACCGCTCAGCGCTCCGAAGGCCGCAACGGCTGAGAGGGCGGCAGCGAGCACCGAGCGAAGCAGTCTCTTGCGCATAGTCGGCTTCGTCCTCACGTGTAAGTCTCCTCAGTCCCCCGTCAAGTAAGACGATGGCTCATTCGAACACATCATGGCCACACAATCGGTGCATCATGTTCCTGCATGTTCAGGACCCTGAGGGGTGGATATTCAGTGGCAAATCAGACAGATGCGGCGCATCCCCATGCGGTGACCGAACTGTGTGAGCCAGGCAGCCGACTTTATGCCAACGCCCTGCGTGGGGGGAGAGTCTCGCGCGAGGAGGCGGAGGCCGCCCCCTGCCTGATGGAACTCGCCCTTCTCCACCCCGATCCGGACGACAAGGGCTGGCTGCGCCCCGTGCCGCCGGCGATCGCCCTGGCCCAACGACTGCATCCCATCGAGCGTGACATCGCCGAACGCCGACGGCTCTCGATCCGGCTCACGGACGTGTTCGAGCCGTTCATGGCCCTGGGCACCCAGGTGGTGACCACCGACCGCTCGATCACCGTGCTCGAGGGGAGCGGGCGGATCAACGACGCCCTCAACCTGGCGACCTCGCAGTGCCGGACCGAGATGATCACCATCCAGCCGAGCGACGACCGCTTCTCCGAGCGGAGCCTCATCCAGGGCCTGGAGCGGGACAAGCCCCTCATCGAGCGGGGCGTGCGGATCCGGACGCTGTACCAGCACACCGCCCGCTACAGCCCGGAGAAGCGGGCCTACGTGGAGCAGCTCGCCAACGGCAGGGTGGAGTACCGCACGATCGACGAGGTGGTCGAGCGCCTCATCGTGTGCGACGAGTCCGTGGCCTTCATCCCCGCCCGCGACGACCAGCAGGTCGCGCTGGAACTCCGCCAGCCGGGGCTCGTCCGGTACCTCATCAAGATGTTCGAGTTCATGTGGAGCCGGTCGGTGCCGCTGACCGCCGGAGCGCCCTACGAGACCGCTCCCGGCGGCATCACCGACATCCAGCACTCCATCGCCAAGCTCCTCATCGAGGGCCATGTCGACGAGGCCATCGCCCGGCGTCTCGGCATGAACGTCCGCACCTGCCGCGCCCACATCGCCAAACTCGCCGCCACCCTCGGCAGCGGCAGCCGCGCCCAGCTGGGCTACCTCATCGCCCAGTCGGGGATCCTCCAGCAGGAGAAGCCGAGCCGGGGAGCGGGCCACGCATGAACGGGAACGCGCACGACGACGCACCGGCGGAGCCGTGCGAGGGGGACCTGGACCTGTACGCCCGCGCACTGCGTCAGGGGCGCTTACCCGCCGACAGGACCGACGAGGCGGCGCGCCTCGTCGCCCTCGGCCTCCTGGACCCCGCCCTCGACGACCCGAGCCGGTGGGAGCCCGTCGCGCCGCACATCGTCCTGCGCCGGCTCCTGCGGGCCTCGGCGGACCGGATCGCCGGGGAACGGCGGCGGGAGGAGCGGCTGGCCGAGGCGTTCGAGCCGCTGCTGCGGGCGGGCCGGCACGAGGGTGTCCCGACGAGGCCCCCGCTCACGCTCCACAGCGGCAAGGAACGCATCAGCCGGGTCATCGACGAGGCGATGACCGACGCCGCTGAACTCCTGGCCATCCAACCGCACAAGAGCTACGCACACCCCAAGCCGGACTTCCACGAGGCCGCGATCCGGCGCGACCAGGCCCTGCTCGACCGCGGTGGCCGCATCCGCGCCCTCTACCAGCACACCCTGCGCCACTTGCCCTCGCTCGCCGCCCGCTACGAACGGCTGACGGGTGACGTCGAGGCCCGGACGCTGGACGAGATCACCGAACGCCTCATCGTCGTCGACCGCGCCGTCGTGTTCGTCCCCGCCGACGCCGACCGCACCTCGGCCCTGGAGGTCCGTCACCCGGCGCTCGTGGGGTACCTCGCCACCACCTTCGACCGGCTCTGGCGCCTCGCCACACCGATGCACCCCCGGGCGGTCAGGCAGCCCACGCTGAACGGCGTGACGCCCCGTCAGCGCGCCATCGCCGCGCTCCTCGTCGAAGGCCACACCGACGCCGTCGTCGCCGACCGCCTCGGCATGAACGTCCGCACCGCCCGCGAGCACATCGCCAAGCTCGCGACGACGCTGGGCAGCGGCAGCCGTGCTCAGCTCGGGTATCTCATCGCACGCTCGGGGATCCTCGACCGGGAGGGGTGACCACCGTCCGGCGCGCGTCGTCCAGGCCGACCTGTGCGATGCGGACGCCCAGTTGGGTGCGGCTGGCCGCGCCCAGGGTTTCCGAGAGGCGGGCGATGTGCGCCCGGCAGGTGCGCACGCTGATGCCGAGGCGTTCCGCGATCACCGCGTCCTGGTGCCCCTCCGCCAGCAGCGCCGCGATGGACCGCTCCCGGTGCGAGATGCCCTCGATGCCGGTGTCGGGCAGCGGGGCGGTCAGCGGGATGGCGAGGCGCCACAGGCGCTCGAAGACCGTGCCCAGGTACAGCACCAGCGCCGGGTGCCGCAGCTCCAGCGCCATCGTGCGCTCGGCGTTGGCGGGGATGAAGGCGACCGTGCGGTCGAAGAGGATCAGCCGCTCGACCACCTCGTCCAGCGTCCGCGCCTCCACCGCGTCGCCCATCAGCTCCAGGTAGGTGTGCAGGCCCTGGCCGTGCCGGGCCACATGCGTGTAGAGGTCCCGCATCCGCACCCCGCGCCCGCGCAGCGCCGTCGCCCGGTGCAGCCCCTCCGACAGCTCCGCCTCGCGCCGGATACCGCCCGGCTGGACGGTGAGCACCTCGGTGGTGCACGCCTGCGTCGCCTCGTCCATCGCGGCCTGGATACGGGCCAGTCCGTCCAGCACCCTGATCGCCGGGCCCTCCGCGGCCGAGGGGGAGGCGGGCACCCGGTGGCCCAGGCCGGCGTACCACTCGAACGCCGCGACGACCGAGCCGACCCGGCGCCGGCTCGCGTCGACCTCCTCGTACATCCCGCGCAGCAGCCGGGTCATGACCTCCTGCGGGGCGGTCGGCACCAGCCAGTCCATGTCGTCGGGGTCCGGGTGCAGCAGGGCCAGGTCCAGCAGACAGGGCACCGGCTCCGCGTCCCGGCGCGGCACCCGTCCGCGCCGTACGGCCCGGGAGTACACGCGGTCCCCGGAGTCGCACAGCCGGTCAGCACCATGTGGATGCTCGTCCGTCCCGCGCCCGGCCATCGCCCGTCCCACCCCCGGTTCCGCCACTTTCCGATGCGCCACTATGCGCGGCCGCACCCGGCTCCGCAACACGGCTCCCGTCGGCGCGGCAGCCGATACGCGTCGGTACGCCCCGCTGTCTCCCCGCCTCGCGCGGTCGCACCACAACCACCGGACGGACGGCTGCGGACAGCCCGGAACACCGGAAGAACCAGGGACTTGGGGTGGTGGCGGGACAACACCGCCGGGGAGCACGGTGATCCGTGCTCCCCGGCGGAACGTCCACGCACCCCGGGCGGAAAGCCCGGCGGCCGTCGGCTACTTCAGGCCGACCGCGGCGCAGGCCTCCTTGTACTCCGCCGTGCAGATGTCCGCCACCTTGTAGATCCCGTCGGCGACGACCGTGTCCTTGATGTTGCTCTTCGTCAGGGCGACCACGGGCACGAGCTGCGCCGGGATGTCCTTGTCCGTGGGGCTGTCGACCCGCTCGCGGGTCAGCGCGTCGAACTGGATGTCCTTGCCCTGGACCCGCGCCACGGCGATCTCCGCGGCGTTGTCGGCCTCCAGCGGGTAGGACTTGTAGACGCTCATGAACTGCTCGCCCGAGATGATCCGCTGCACTCCCGCCAGTTCGGCGTCCTGGCCGGTGATCGGGGGCAGCTCGGTCACACCGGCGGCCTCGAGCGCCTTGACGATGGCGCCCGCCATGGTGTCGTTGGCCGAGTAGACGGCGGCGATGTTGTCCTTGCCGATCGCGTTGATCGCCTCGACCATGTTGGCCTCGGCGTTCTCCGGCGCCCAGTCCTTGGTGTCGTAGGACTTGGCGATGGTGACCTTGCCCTTGAGCTCCGACAGCGCGCCGGCCTTGAACTGCTTGGCGTTCGGGTCGGTCGGGGAGCCGTTCATCATGACGATCTTGCTGGTGGCCGCGTCGTCGCCGCCGAGCTTCTCCAGCAGGGAACGGCCCTGGACCTCGCCGACCAGCTCGTTGTCGAAGGAGATGTACGCGTCGATCGGGCCCTCGGCCAGCCGGTCGTAGGCGATGACCGGGATGCCCGCGTCCTTGGCCTTCCTCACGTCCTCGGCGATGGCCTTCGAGTCGACCGCGTCCAGCACGATGACGTCGACCCTGTCGTCGATCATCTGCTGCATCTGGCTCGACTGCTTGCCGGCGTCCGCCTCGGCGTTGGCGTAGGCGACCTTCCCCTTGTCGTTGGTGAGCGACTCCACCTTCTTCTTGAAGATGGGGTAGTCGAACTGCTCGTACCGGGTGTTGGCCTTCTCCGGGAGCAGCAGTCCGATCGTGATGTCGTTCCCCTTCGTGGGGCTCGCGTCGTCGCTGCTCCCTGTCGCGTTGATTACGCCGCAACCGGCAAGCATGACGGACATCGAGGTGGCGGCCACTGATATGGCGATACGACGCATGCGAGGGCTCACTTCAGGTGCGTTTTGGACGTGGGCACAACATTGCGGCCCATGTGACTGAAAAGCCAACGCTTCAGCTACCACTGGCGTCAAGACCAACTACTTAACGAGATGAACACAACACGGTGCGCTGAAGTCGTGAGGGGCCGGCGAAAGACTCGCACAGATCCCCTGAAGACGCACACATCCGCTGATCACAGGCGTGCGCCGGGCGCACGGGACGGTGAGTGAGGGAGCGTCAGCCGGGTGCACACACGCGAAGGGCCCGGAGGTTCGGACGAACCTCCGGGCCCTTCAGGGCACTTCACTTTTCAGCCAAACGGAACTTTCCCGTCAGCCGGACCGCCCAGTCGGGTCAGTCGGCCTGCTGCTGACGCTTCGGCCGCCACACCACCAGCGCGCTGGTCTGCTGCACCTCCTGATACGGCACCAGGTCCCGGCGGTACGACGCGTGCACCGCGGCCTCGCGCTGCCGCATGGTCGCCGCCGCGCCGTCCAGCGCGCCCTCCAGCTCCGCCACCCGGGCCTGCAGCGCGGCGACCTGGTTCTCCAGTTCGATGATGCGCTTGATGCCGGCCAGGTTGATGCCCTCCGCCTGCGACAGCTGCTGCACCTGACGGAGCAGCTCGATGTCACGGGCCGAGTAGCGGCGGCCCCGGCCGGCGGCCCGGTCCGGCGAGACCAGCCCCAGACGGTCGTACTGGCGCAGGGTCTGCGGATGCAGGCCGGAGAGCTGGGCCGCCACCGAGATGACGTAGACCGGCGTGTCCTGCGTCAGTTCGTACGGGTTGCGTCGACGACCGTCCATCTCCCTCAAGCTCCCTTCGCTGCCTGGAACAGCTCCGCCCGCGGATCCTCACCCGCGGTCGCCTCGCGATACGCCTCCAGTGCGTCACGAGCCTTCCCCGGCAGGTCCTTGGGAACACTCACCTCGACGGTGACCAGCAGATCGCCGCGCGAGCCGTCCTTGCGGACCGCTCCCTTGCCGCGGGCCCGCATGGTCCGCCCGTTGGGCGTGCCCGGGGGCAGCTTCAGCGTGACTGGCGGACCGCCGAGCGTCGGGACGCGGATCTCCCCGCCGAGGGCCGCCTCCGGATAGGTGACCGGGACGGTGACGGTGAGATTGTCGTCCCGGCGGCCGAACACCGGGTGGCTGTCGACGTGCACGACGACGTAGAGGTCGCCCGCCGGGCCGCCGCGCTCGCCCGGTGCGCCCTTGCCGCGCAGCCGGATCCGCTGGCCGTCGCTGACGCCCGCCGGGATGCGCACCTGCATCGTCCGCGAGGACTTGGCCCGGCCGCTGCCCTTGCAGATGTCGCAGGGGTTCTCCGCGATCAGGCCGCGGCCCTTGCAGTCCGGGCACGGGTCGGTGAGCGAGAAGCCCCCGCCGCTGCCCCGGGCGACCTGCCCGGTGCCGACGCAGGTCGGGCACACCCGCGGTGTCCCGTTCTTGTCGCCGGTGCCCGAACAGCCCTTGCAGGCCTGCTGGGAGGACATCCGCAGCGGGACCGTCGCCCCCTCGATGGCCTCGGTGAAGCTCAGGGTGACCTCGGACTCGATGTCCTGGCCGCGTCGGGGCTGGGTACGGGTGGTGCCGGTGCCGCCGCGGTTGAACAGCCCGCCGAAGACGTCACCGATCCCGCCGCCGAACCCTCCGGCGCCGCCCTGGCCGCCCTGGCCGCCCTGGCCGCCTCCGAAGAGGTCACCCAGGTCGAAGTTGAACGACCCGGCGCCGCCCGCCCCCGGCCCCGGCCGGAAGCCGCCGCCGCCGAAGAGCGACCGGGCCTCGTCGTACTCCTTGCGCTTCTTGGGGTCGCCGAGGACGTCGTTCGCCTCGGAGATCTCCTTGAACCGCTCCTCCGCCCTGGCATTGCCCTTGTTGGCGTCCGGGTGGTACTCGCGGGCGAGCTTCCGGTACGCCTTCTTGATCTCCGCCTCGGTGGCGTCCTGAGGCACGCCGAGGACCTTGTAGTAGTCCTTCTCGATGAAGTCCTTGGTGCTCATCCCCGACGCCCCTCCTTCCTTGCCCGCCGGGGCGGCCCGGCAGGTACTGCCTGCCCGGCCCGCCCCGGCTTCCTCACGCCCGTCGAGGCGTCAGCCCTCCTGAGGGCCACCGGTCTCCTTTTCGTCCGCCGCCGCCTCGGTCTCCTCCTCGGCCGGCTTGCCCGGCTGAGCGCCCGGCTGCGGCTCGGCCACGGCCACCCGCGCGGGGCGGATGGTGCGCTCACCGATGCGGTACCCGGGCTGCAGAATCGCCACGCACGTCGTCTCGGTGACGTCCGGGGCGTAGGAGTGCATCAGGGCCTCGTGGATCGTCGGGTCGAAGGGTTCGCCCTCCTTGCCGAACTGCTGCAGGCCCATCTTCGCCACGGTCGACTCCAGCGACTCGGCGACGGACTTGAACCCGCCGACCAGTTCGCCGTGCTCCCGCGCGCGGCCGACGTCGTCGAGCACGGGCAGGAGCTCGGTCATGAGGTTCACCACGGCGACCTCCTTGACCGCGATCCGGTCGCGCTCGACCCGGCGGCGGTAGTTCTGGTACTCGGCCTGGAGCCGCTGGAGGTCCGCCGTGCGCTCGGTGAGCGCCGTACGGGCCTGGTCCAGCTGGGCCACCAGCCCGGCATCGGGACCCGAGTCCCCGGCCGGGGCCGCCGCCTCCTCCGCGGAGGGGGTGGCGGCCTTCGGCTCGGCGTCGTCGGCCGGAACGCCTGAGGGGACGTCGGGCTGCTGCGACTTTTCGTCGAAGCCCGGGGTCTCCTCGGTCACGCCGCACCGTCCTTACGTTCGTCGTCCACGATCTCGGCGTCGACCACGTCGTCGTCCGCCCTGGCCCCACCGGCACCCGCGTCGGCTCCGGCGGCGCCGCCCGCGGCCTGGGCCGCCTGGGCGTCGGCGTACATGGCCTGGCCCAGCTTCTGGGAGACGGCGGCGACCTTCTCCGTGGCGGTGCGGATCTCGGCGGTGTCCTCGCCCTTGAGCTTCTCCTTCAGCTCGGCGAGGGCGCCCTCGACCTCGGTCTTGATCTCGCCGGGGACCTTGTCCTCGTTGTCCGCGAGGAACTTCTCGGTCTGGTAGACGAGCTGCTCGCCCTGGTTGCGGGACTCGGCGGCCTCGCGGCGCTGGTGGTCCTCCTCCGCGTACCGCTCGGCCTCCTCACGCATGCGGTCGACCTCGTCCTTCGGGAGCGAGGAGCCGCCGGTGACGGTCATCTTCTGCTCCTTGCCGGTGCCGAGGTCCTTCGCCGTGACGTGCATGATGCCGTTGGCGTCGATGTCGAAGGAGACCTCGATCTGCGGGACGCCGCGCGGCGCCGGGGGCAGACCGGTCAGCTCGAACATGCCGAGCTTCTTGTTGTACGCCGCGATCTCGCGCTCGCCCTGGTAGACCTGGATCTGCACCGACGGCTGGTTGTCCTCGGCCGTCGTGAAGATCTCGGAGCGCTTGGTCGGGATCGTGGTGTTGCGCTCGATCAGCTTGGTCATGATGCCGCCCTTGGTCTCGATGCCGAGGGACAGCGGGGTGACGTCGAGCAGCAGGACGTCCTTGACCTCGCCCTTGAGGACACCGGCCTGGAGCGCGGCACCGATCGAGACGACCTCGTCCGGGTTGACGCCCTTGTTGGCCTCCTTGCCGCCGGTCATCTCCTTGACGAGCTCGGCGACGGCGGGCATACGGGTGGAACCACCGACGAGAACGACGTGGTCGATCTCGGACAGCGCGATGCCGGCGTCCTTGACGACGTTGTTGAACGGCGTCTTGCAGCGCTCCAGCAGGTCCGCGGTCAGCTGCTGGAACTGGGCGCGGGTCAGCTTCTCGTCGAGGTGCAGGGGACCCTCGGCGGAGGCGGTGATGTAGGGGAGGTTGATCGTGGTCTCGGTGGACGCGGACAGCTCGATCTTGGCCTTCTCGGCGGCCTCACGCAGGCGCTGGAGCGCCATCTTGTCCTTGCCCAGGTCCACGCCGTGCCCGGCCTGGAACTGCTTGACCAGGTAGTCGACGACGCGCTGGTCCCAGTCGTCACCACCGAGGTTGTTGTCACCGTTGGTGGCCTTCACCTCGACGACGCCGTCGCCGATCTCCAGGAGCGAGACGTCGAACGTACCGCCACCGAGGTCGAAGACCAGGATGACCTGCTCGTCCTTGTCGAGGCCGTACGCCAGGGCGGCGGCCGTCGGCTCGTTGACGATGCGCAGCACGTTCAGACCGGCGATCTCGCCGGCCTCCTTGGTCGCCTGGCGCTCCGCGTCGTTGAAGTACGCCGGGACGGTGATGACCGCGTCGGTCACCTTCTCGCCCAGGTAGGCCTCGGCGTCCCGCTTCAGCTTCTGGAGCACGAAGGCGCTCATCTGCTGCGGGTTGAAGTCCTTGCCGTCCAGGTTGATCTTCCAGTCGGTGCCCATGTGGCGCTTGACCGACCGGATGGTCCTGTCGACGTTGGTCACGGCCTGGCGCTTGGCCACCTCACCGACCAGCACCTCGCCGTTCTTCGCGAAGGCGACGACGGAAGGCGTGGTCCTGGCGCCCTCAGCGTTGGTGATGACGGTGGGCTCACCGCCCTCCAGAACGCTGACGACGGAGTTAGTCGTGCCCAGGTCGATGCCGACCGCACGTGCCATTTCGATTCCTCCAGCTGACTTGAGTGGAACAGACTCAAGCATGCCTGAGGTCCGGCGCGGGGTCAACAGAGCTGAGTCGATCAGACTCAACTCTTATCCGCTCCTTACGCGCAAGGAGGGCCCGACCTGCGGATTCGGGGCGTCAGCGCCGGCGCAGGAGCGGGGCGGCAGCCGCCCCCAGGAGCGGCTCCGAGGCGGGCGGCCATGCCGGGCCTCAAGCCAACGGCCTACGGACACAAGTGTGCGGCACGGATATAAATTAGTGGCGTATGCCCAGATTCATGGGGCGTGACGCAGTCACCTCCAGGGTGCCCCCGAAGGCAACCCTCAGCGACTCAGATCACTCCGCGCCCGGCTGCAGTACGGCCGAAGATAGGGGTAGTCTCAGACGGACTGTATAAGTTACCGCTTAGTAATGTCGGGAATTCCGTGGCAGGAGCCCCCCGACCAAACCCTCGCAGGCCCGAGGAGCCCCTATGCAACTCGCCGCGATCATCGTGTCGCTGGTCCTGACCGTGGTCGGCGTCGCCCTGCTCGCACGCGCGATCGGCCAGTTCGTCCGGTACTTCAAGCTGGGCCAGCCGGTCCCGGCCGGCACCCGGACCGACAACCCCTACCAGCGCAGCGTGACCCTGGTGCGGGAGTTCCTCGGCCACACGCGCATGAACCGGTGGGGCGTCGTCGGCATCGCCCACTGGTTCGTGGCCATCGGCTTCCTGACGCTGCCGCCGACCATCATCACCGCCTACGGCCAGCTGTTCCGGGCCGACTGGACGCTCCCGGTGATCGGCGGCTTCCTGCCGTACGAGATGTACATCGAGTTCATCAGCGCCATGACGACCCTCGGCATCGCCGTGCTGATCGTCATCCGCCTGCTGAACCTGCCCTCGCGGCCCGGCCGCAAGTCCCGGTTCACCGGCTCGAAGATGGGCCAGGCCTACTTCGTCGAGTACGTCATCCTCACCATCGGCCTCGCCATCTACGTGCTGCGCGGCCTCGAGGGCGCCCTGCACCACGTGGACGGCTACCAGGCCGCGTACTTCGCCTCGTACCCGCTGGTCCTGGCCTTCAAGGGCCTGAGCCTGACGGTGCTGCAGAACCTCGTCTACCTCTTCGCCATGATCAAGCTGAGCACGACCATGATCTGGATGATCACGGTCAGCCTCAACACGAACATGGGTGTGGCCTGGCACCGCTTCCTCGCCTTCCCGAACATCTGGTTCAAGCGCGAGGCCACCGGCGAGGTCGCGCTGGGCGCCCTGCAGCCGATGACCTCGGGCGGCAAGCCGATCGACTTCACCGACCCCGGTGACGACGACGTCTTCGGCGTCTCCCAGGTCGAGCAGTTCTCCTGGAAGGGCCTGCTGGACTTCTCCACCTGCACCGAGTGCGGCCGCTGCCAGTCGCAGTGCCCCGCCTGGAACACCGGCAAGCCGCTCTCCCCCAAGCTGCTGATCATGAGCCTGCGGGACCACGCGCACGCCAAGGCGCCGTACCTGCTGGCCGGCGGCGGCAAGACCATGGAGGGCGAGGAGAAGGCCTCCGCCGAGCAGCTGGCCGACGTGCCCGCGGCGGCGCTGGCCGAGGCCGAACGGCCTCTCGTGGGCACGCTGGAGGAGAACGGCGTCATCGACCCCGACGTCCTGTGGTCCTGCACCACCTGCGGCGCCTGCGTCGAGCAGTGCCCCGTCGACATCGAGCACGTCGACCACATCGTCGACATGCGCCGCTACCAGGTCATGATCGAGTCCGCGTTCCCGTCCGAGGCGGGCACGATGCTCAAGAACCTGGAGAAGAAGGGCAACCCCTGGGGCCTGGCCAAGAAGCAGCGCCTGGAGTGGACCAAGGAGGTCGACTTCGAGGTCCCGGTCGTCGGCAAGGACATCGAGGACCTGTCCGAGGTCGAGTACCTGTACTGGGTCGGCTGCGCCGGCGCCCTCGAGGACCGCGCCAAGAAGACCACCAAGGCCTTCGCCGAGCTGCTGCACATCGCGGGCGTCAAGTTCGCGATCATGGGCGGCGACGAGAAGTGCACCGGCGACTCCGCCCGCCGCCTGGGCAACGAGCCCCTGTTCCAGGAGCTCGGCATGGAGAACGTCATGTCGCTGAACACGGCCTTCGGCGAGGAGACGGACGACGAGGGCAACGTCACCGAGGAGTCGAAGAAGCCCAGGTCGGCGAAGAAGATCGTCGCCACCTGCCCGCACTGCCTCAACACCCTCGGCAACGAGTACCCGCAGCTCGGCGGCGACTACGAGGTCATCCACCACACCCAGCTGCTCCAGCACCTCATCGACGAGGGCAAGCTGATCCCGGTGACCCCGGTCGAGGGCCTGATCACCTACCACGACCCGTGCTACCTGGGCCGGCACAACAAGATCTACACGCCCCCGCGCGAGATCATCGCCAACGTCCCGGGCCTCAGGAACGAGGAGATGCACCGCCACAAGGAGCGCGGCTTCTGCTGCGGCGCCGGCGGCGCGCGGATGTGGATGGAGGAGCGGATCGGCAAGCGCGTCAACGACGAGCGCGTCGACGAGGCCCTCGCCCTGAACCCGGACATCGTCTCCACCGCCTGCCCGTTCTGCCTGGTCATGCTGACCGACTCGGTCAACGGCAAGAAGAACGATGGCAAGGCCAAGGAGTCCATCCAGGTCGTCGACGTCGCCCAGCTGCTGCTGGAGTCGGTCAAGACGCCGCTCGACCCGACGGACGAGTCGGAGGCGGAGAACGCCCCGGAGCCGGAGCCGGTGAAGTAGGCGCGAGGTACGGACGCGCAACAGCGCGCAGGCACGAAGGGGTCGTCCGAGTGGGCGGCCCCTTCGTCATGTCCACGTGCAACCATCCGCGCCCTTCGCGGGTCTCCTCGTCGGCGATCACCCGTGATTCACAGGCCGTCCACCCACCCGGCCGCCCCGTCCCCCGGAGACCCCCATGCGCAGACGCACCGCCGCCCTGGCCGCCGTTCTTCTGGTGAGCGGCCTCACCCCCGCCGTCCTCGCCACCCCCGCCTCCGCCGCCGTCGCCAAGCACTACGACGACTTCAACGGCGACGGCCACCGCGACCTCGCCTACCGCGGCGACAACGGCGTGGACCGCACGGGCGGCACCGTCACCGTGGTGTACGGCACCAAGAACGGCCTCGACACCGCCCGTCCCCAGCTGATCCACCAGGACAGCCCGGGCATCCCGGGGGCGAGCGAGGAGGACGACTCGTTCGGCGAGTCCCTCGCGAGCGCAGACCTCAACAAGGACGGCTACGCGGACCTCGTCGTCGGCAACTCCAACGAGCACGTCGGCAGCACCAGGTACCGGGGCACGGTCACCATCGTCTGGGGCTCGAAGTCCGGCCTGTCCGGCGGCACCAACGTCACCCCCAAGTCAGGGGCGGCCGGCCACTTCGGCCGCGACGTGGCCACCGGCGACTTCACCGGCGACGGGTCCCCCGACCTCGCGCTGATCGGCGGCGAGGAGGCATGGCTGTACCGCGGCCCGTTCACCAAGTCCGGCAGGACCGGCAGCGTGAGCAAGGTCGACAAGACGGGAGGGGGCTGGTACTCGCACGGCCTCGCCGCGGGCAAGGTCAACGGCGACGGCCGGACGGACCTGGTGCTCCTCGGCACCCAGTTCGCCTCCGGCAGCGACAAGCCCCTCCACCGGATCTGGTTCCTCAAGGGCTCGTCCTCCGGTCTGACCTCCGGTCCGTACAAGACCTTCACCAGCGAACCCTGGGGCGCGGCGATCGGCGACTACGACAAGAACAGCTACGGCGACATCGCCGTCGGCCTGCCCGACCAGAACAACGGCCGAGGCGCGGTCACCGTCTGGCGCGGCACCTCCGCCGGCCCGAGCGGCTCCGTCACGTTCACCCAGGCCACCTCCGGCGTCTCCGGTTCTCCCGAGGCGGACGACAACTTCGGCTACGCCGTGTCCGCCGCCGATGCGAACGGTGACGGCTACGCGGACCTCGCGGTCGGCGTCCCGCACGAGGACGTCGACGGCCGGGTGGACCAGGGGGGCGTCCACTTCTTCCGTGGCGGATCGGGCGGCCTCAGCGGTTCCCGTTCGTCGTGGATCCCCCAGACGGTCCTGGGCCCGGCCGAGGCGTACTCCTCCTTCGGAGGCTCCGTGCGCCTGCGCGACCTCACGGCCGACGGCCGTGCGGACCTGGCGCTGGGCGCGCAGGACCGCGGGATCCTGCTGCGCGGCACGAGCACCGTGCCGACGACCAACGCCGCGGTGGTCCTCCCCGAGTTCGCCGGCGGCTTCCCCGACTGACGCCGGCCGGTCCGTCCTGCGGAGGACCGCACCCCTCCGCGGGGCGGAGAGCCGAGCTGACTGCCCCTTAGGGGATGTCACAGCTCGGCCGCAAAGGCGGCCCCGGAACCCCGGGCCCGGCCCACCACTCCCCCGGACCAGGTACGTTCGATGAGTGGCTGGATTCAGGATCGGACGCGGCCGGGACAACAACGGCGCTCCTCACGCGCGACCGCAACACCCTCCGTACGGGCAGCAGACGCCGCAGGGACCGTCGTACGGCTCCCCGCAGGCGCCGCAGCCGTACCCGCAGCAGCCGCCGTACGGCAGCGGCGGCCACGGCGGGGGCGGCAACGGCGGCGGCAGCCCGTGGCCGCAGGTGAACCGCGGCCCCGGCGGACACGGCGGCCCCGGCCACCCCGGCGGCGGCTACGGCGGCCGGCACGGCCACGGCGGCGGCCACGGCGAGCCGGAGTACTTCGGCGACGGCGGCGGCGGCGCGTACCCGGGCGGCCCGCAGGCCGGGTACGACCCGTACGCGGCCAACAACCCGGGCCACACCCAGGCCTTCTCGGTCAGCGAGGACCCCTACCTGCAGGGCGGCGGGACACACCACGGCGGTGCCCCCGAGCCCGTGCCCGGCCCGGTCGGCCCGCCCCTGCCCTGGAAGGCCCTGCTGAAGGGCATCGTCACCGCCCCCGACCAGACGTTCCTGCGGATGCGCGACTACACGATGTGGGTCCCCGCCCTCGTCGTCACGTTCCTCTACGGCCTGCTCGCGGTCTTCGGCTTCGAGGGCGCCCGCGAGGAGGCGATCGGCGCCACCCTGACCAACGCCATACCGATCGTGCTGACGACGGCCGTGGCGATGGTGATCAGCTTCTTCGTCCTGGGCGTGGTCACCCACAGCCTGGCCCGCCAGCTCGGCGGCAACGGCGCCTGGCAGCCCACGGTCGGCCTGTCCATGCTGATCGCGTGCATCACGGACGCCCCCCGGCTGGTCTTCGCGATGTTCGCGAGCGGCGACGCCACGTTCGTCCAGATCCTCGGCTGGGCCACCTGGATCGCGGCCGGCGCGCTGCTCACCCTGATGGTCCGCCGCTCCCACGACCTGCCCTGGCCGAAGGCCCTGGGCGCGTCCGCGATCCAGCTGATCGCCCTGCTGTCGATCGTGAAGCTGGGCACGTTCTGAGCCACGGAACGGCACACGTGAAGGGGGCTCCCGATCCGGGAGCCCCCTTCTTCGGCCCGACCTTCTTCGCCCCGGCCCGAGCACAGGGCGTGTCCGGGCGGGCCGGCCGGTCACATGGAACGATGCGCCCATGCTCGTACAGCTCCTCGCCGCAGCGGGTGTGCTCGCCGTCCTGACCATGGTTCCCGGCCCGGACATGGCCGTCGTGACGAGGCGCGCCGTGGCGTGCGGCCGGCGGGACGGACTGCGGACGGTCGGCGGCATCAGCGCCGGTCTGCTCACCTGGGGCGTCCTCACCGTGGCGGGTCCGGCGGCCGTGCTGGCCGCGTCCGCCACGGCCTACACGGCCGTCAAACTGGCCGGAGCCGCCTACCTGATCTTCCTCGGCGCGCAGTCGCTGCTGGCCGCCCGGCGGGCCCGTACGGGTACGCCGACCGCCACCGCCGAGCCCGCGCCGAAGCGGAACCCGTGGCGCACCGGCCTGGTCAGCAACGTCTTCAATCCGAAGGTCGCCGTCTTCTACACCGGTCTGCTGCCGACGCTCGCGCCCTCCGGCACGTCACCCCACACGGGGATGGCCGTCCTCGTTCTCCTGCACGTCGCGCTCACCCTCGTCCGGCTCGGCGGCTACGTGATGGTGCTGGCGAAGGCCCGCGCGCTCTTCGAGCGGCCCGTGGTGCGGCGGGCCATGGACCGCGTGACCGGCGTCGTCCTGATCGGTTTCGGCGTCAGGGTCGCCACGGCGCAGCCCTGACCGGTCGCCGCCCGGGGGGCGGCCCCGGCGCCGGCAAGCAATCCGTCAGACGGCCTACAGCGCCTCTTTCGAAGGCGCGACCGGCTCGCCCGCCTTGCGCACCGGAGGCAGGACACTCCACGGGAAGTTGATCCAGTCGTCGGTCCGCTTCCAGACGTACTCGCACTTCACCAGCGACTGCGACTTCTCGTAGATCACGGCGCTGCGCACCTCGGCGACGGCGTCGAGGCAGAAGTCGCGGACGAGCTTGAGCGTCTTGCCGGTGTCGGCGACGTCGTCGGCGATCAGCACCTTCTTGTCGGTGAAGTCGATGACGTCGGGCACGGGCGCGAGCATGACCGGCATCTCGAGCGTGGTCCCCACCCCGGTGTAGAACTCGACGTTCACCAGGTGGATGTTCTTGCAGTCCAGGGCGTAGGCGAGCCCGCCGGCGACGAAGACACCGCCGCGCGCGATGCTGAGCACGACGTCCGGCCGGTACCCGTCGTCGGCGACGGCCTGCGCGAGCTCACGCACGGCCACCCCGAACTGCTCGTAACTGAGGTTCTCCCGCTGCGGACGGCTCTCCTGCTCGCTCATGCCTATACCTGGGTGCGGTGGAAGTTGAGGAAGGCCCGCGAGGCCGTGGGCCCGCGCTGCCCCTGGTACCGGGAGCCGTACCGCTCACTGCCGTACGGGGCCTCGGCCGGCGAGCTGAGCCGGAACAGGCACAGCTGGCCGATCTTCATCCCGGGCCACAGCTTGATCGGAAGCGTCGCGAGGTTCGACAGCTCCAGGGTCACGTGCCCGGAGAACCCGGGGTCGATGAACCCGGCGGTCGAGTGCGTGACCAGCCCGAGCCGCCCCAGCGAACTCTTCCCCTCCAACCGCGACGCGAGATCGTCGGGCAACGAGATGACCTCGTACGTACTGGCCAGTACGAACTCGCCCGGATGCAGGATGAACGGTTCGTCCCCTTCCGGCTCCACGAGCCGGGTCAGCTCCGCCTGCTCGACGGACGGGTCGATGTGCGGGTAGCGGTGGTTCTCGAACACCCGGAAGAAGCGGTCGAGGCGCACGTCGACACTGGACGGCTGCACCATGGATTCGTCGTAGGGATCGATCCGTACCCGCCCGGCATCGATCTCGGCCCGGATGTCCCTGTCTGAGAGAAGCACGCCCCGAGGATACGCAAGGCGCGCGGACCGGCCACAATCGCCGTCCCACGCGCCCACGCCCTGCTACCCCTGCCGGGCCCCGTGCCCTCGCTAACGCTTCTGGTGAGCGACCGGCACGACGCTGCGAAGCCGCGCACAGCGCGGACACCGCAAGAGCCGACCGGGGCCGAGTCGCTCGGCCTGCTGCATCGGGAACGAGGCGGCGGTAAACACGTGCCCATCGGCACAGCGGACGACGGTGCGCTCCATCAAGTCCAAGAGTCCCTTCCCCAAGAGCCGCGCCTGGCTTCCTGCCCTGACGCCGAACGGCACATTACGGGATCAAAGAGACAACCCTCCAGGCGGCACCCCGGCCCCGCCCAGCCCCACACCGACACCCCACCGTACGCCCCAACTCCAGCCCCCCGTACCCACTTCCGCACCTTGAACGCCACCAGGCCCCCGGGACCTGAAACACCGGGGGCCTGCCATGGGGTAGAGTGACCGAGCATCCGGTCACCGGTCGGTTCTGGTGGCCTGGATCACACGCGGGTGTAGTTTAATGGTAGAACATCAGCTTCCCAAGCTGAGAGCGCGAGTTCGATTCTCGTCACCCGCTCCACGAAGAAGGCCCAGGTCAAAGACCCGGGCCTTTCCACTGTCCGCCGTGATCACTCTTCGCGTGCCAGATCCGTGCCAGAACGCTTCTCGTCGGCCTCCCGGGCAGCGGCGGCCCGAACCTTCCGGACGGTCGTGTCGAGGTCGGCTGCGACCTCTTCCTGACGCTCCTGGTCGGAGTGCCGACAGATCAGCGCGGCCTTCTCGGACGACTGCCCGGCACCCTTCAGCGTGGCGCCGGACCGCGTGGAGAGCGTGCGCCCGGTGTGCCGGAGATCGTAGAACCGGAAGCCCTTGGACATGCCGACGATCTCCCGCGCCCGCCGCCACTTCCGTCCGAAGGCGCTGCGCCGAAAGGGCACCCCCTTCTCCCCGAGAAAGGCCAACCCGTCCGGCCCCGGCTCAGCTTACGACTCCAGATGCCAGCGGAGCTCCCGGCGGAGGAACGCGGGAGGAATCACAGTCCGGGCCCCGGCCTCCGCCTCGATATCGCCCCGGACGCGCCGCCGTTCAGCCGCTCCGGCTCGGCGAGGCGGAGCGGCTGAACGGGCGGCGTACCCGTGGCCATGGCGGTGGAGGCCGGCGTCATCAGTGTTGAGTAAAGGGAGCAGGCCAAGGCCGCGTGGGCGAGCCACTTACAGAACTGACGAGCCGCAGCCCTACAGCTCTCGATGACGGCTACGACGCCGCACTGCTCTGATTGCCACTGGCCGGCATGCGCAGGGTGTGGTCACCGAAGTCCGCGACCAGATCCAGCCTCCCGCCAAGTGCCTCCACGTAGCGAGCGATAACGTCCAGGGTGGCCCCCTCGCCGTGCTCGATCTGGGAGACCCGGGCGACGCTGACGCCCATCCGGGCTGCCACATCCCGTTGGGTCGCCCCCGACTGCTTGCGTGCCTCGGCGAGCTGGTGGCCACGCGCCTCGGCGAGGAGCCGGCGAGATCCCGCTTCCACCTCGGCGGGCTCCACACCTGCCGCGTACAGCTCCTGTTCCAGAGCCTCCCAGTCCTGCGCAGCCTTCTTGGGCATGTGCCTCCTCCTCAGTTCTCGTCGTCGCTGGTGTACTCGTGGTAGAGCTGCTCGGCCAGCGGGATGTTGTCGCGGTACCAGCGCTCCCAGTTTCCGGCCTTGTCACCGCCGAGGAGCAGCAGGGCCGAGCGAGTCGGATCGAAGGCGAAGACGATCCGGATCTCGGAGCGCCCACCCGACCCCGGCCTCAACTCCTTCAGATGATGCAGTTCCGAGCCCTTCAGCCGGTCCACAAGGGGGCGCCCCAAGGTCGGCCCTGCCTCACGCAGGGCCGCCACAGCCTGCGCGACCTGGGAGGCCGAACCCAGATCCTCCTTGATCAGGAACCTGAACCACTCCGCGTACTCATCGGTGACCTTGATCGCCCAGCCCAAGACGGCTCCCCTCGACACCCACACCACAAAGTTAAGAAATTCCTTAAGCACCAGCAAGCCGCCGGTCCACGTACATTGCCGCAACCAGCCATCGAAGACCTTGCCCGGAAGCACAACTTCCGGGCGGCCCAGGAGTCACGTAGCCCCGCCGGAGCCCGCGCCTGCGCTACATTGCCCACCACATGCCCTTCAGAGGGGAACAGCGGTACCCAACGGTGTCTCACCACCTCCGCGACTGGTGTGACAGTGTGCATCTCCGCAGGTCACCGCCCCGCTCCATATATGAAGCTTCCCCTCGATGGTGGACACCTGGCGACTGGGACGTGAGGTCCCAGAGGAAGTAGTGCCAGGTGGGAAACAAGAGCGACCGCAGCAGGCGGTACACGGCGGAGTTCGAGCGGGATACCGTCGCGCTGGCGCTGTCGTCGGACAAGGCGGTCACCGAGGTCGCCCGGGACCTGGGGGTGCGCCCGGAGGGTCTGCGTGGCCGGGTGAAGCAGGCCAAGGTCGACCGGGGCGAGGGGCCTGCCGAGGCTCTGACCAGTGCCGAGCGGGAAGAACTCGCCCAGCTGCGGCGCAAGGTCCGCGAGCTGGAGAAGACAGTCGGCGTCCTGGGAAAAGCGACCGCCTTCTTCGCGCAGGACAAGATGAGGTGGACACCGCCGCGCGGTGCCGCTTCATCGACGCGGAGAAGGCATCGGACGACAGTCTTGCAGGTCACAGCGTGGCGCTGCTGCGCCGTGCGCGGGGAGTGCCGCGCACGACCTGCTACGCGCCCCGGGTGGCCGCCTTTGCGCGCCGGGTCGCGCGGCGCGCGGAGGAACGCCCGGTGGACGAGACCCGAGTGCTCCACGCCGGGTCGCGCGGCGCCTACGGAGCCCCGCGGATCCACGCCGCTCTGCGGCGGGCCGGGCGGGCGGGCGGGCGGGCGGGCGGTGAACGGTAAGAAGGTCGAGCGGCTGATGCGCAAGCACCGGGTCGTCGGGATCACCCGCCGCCGGCGTCGGGGCCTGACCCGGCAGGCGAGGCGTGCGGTGTTCGCCGCCGACCTGATCAACTGGGACTCCACCGCCTTCCGCCCCGGGATGCGGCTGGTCGGCGACATGACCGAACTCATCACGCTGGAACGGAAGTTGTTGTGGCGACCTGCATCGATCTCGCGAAGCGGGAGGTGATCGGCCGGGCGATGGCCGACCACCACCGTGCCGCACTGCCGGTCGCCGCCCTGCGGATGGCGGTCGGACGCGGTGGCCTGGAGGACGGCTGCATCATGCACACCGACCGCGGCAGCGAATACATGAGTGATGAACTCTGCACCGAAAGACGCAAGTTGCGCATGAGACGGTCGGTGGGACGTGCCCGCTCTTGCCACGATAACGCTACTGTGGAAAGTTGGTTCGCCGTCCTCGAAGCAGAGATCGAAACCACCGTCTGGGAGACCCGCGAGGCCGCCCGGTCCGACGTCTTCCGCTACATCGAGATCGAATACAACCGCAACCGACTCCGCAGGCATCCCGAGTACGGGTACGTCACCCCGCTCGAAACGAGAACCTTGCTCAGGCAGGACCTCACCTCCGCAGCGTAAACACCCGCTGTCCAGGACCCGGGGGGGGAACTTCAGTATCCCGTTCGCGTTGAAACGCCGACGTGTGGGCCATGCGGCCGTGCCGGGAACAGCCGGTCCGGGCGGTGCTGTTGCATCGACCGAGGCACCGGCACCGCGGGCGGGGGACACGGAGACCACAAGGTCGTCCGCCCCACCGGGATCCGGGCCCCGGAATCGCGGTACGCCCGCCACGCCACTGGGACCAAGACGTATCTCTGCAGGAGGACTGTTTCATGACCGACCAGCCCTTGACGCTCATGGCAGTACACGCCCACCCCGACGACGAGGCCACCGGAACCGGAGGGGTCCTCGCGCGGTACGCGGCGGAAGGCATCCGCACCGTTCTCGTGACGTGTACCGACGGCGGTTGCGGTGACGGACCGGGGGGCGTCAAGCCGGGTGATCCCGGGCATGATCCGGCGGCGGTCGCCTTGATGCGCCGTCGCGAACTCGAGGCGAGCTGTGATGTCCTGAAGGTCAGCGAGCTGGAGATGCTGGACTACGCCGACTCCGGGATGATGGGCTGGCCGAGCAACGACGCCCCCGGATCCTTCTGGCAGACCCCCGTCGAGGAAGGCGCCGCCCGACTCGCGGAACTCATGCGGCGCTACCGACCCGATGTGGTCGTCACCTACGACGAGAACGGCTTCTACGGCCACCCCGACCACATCCAGGCCCACCGCATCACGATGGCGGCGCTGGAGATGACCGCGCTGACACCGAAGGTGTACTGGACCACGGTGCCCCGCTCGGGGATGCAGCGGTTCGGCGAGATCATGCGCGAGTTCCATGAGGACATGCCGGAGCCGGATCCTGCCGAGGCCGCCGCGATGGCCGAGATCGGCCTCCCTGACGAGGAGATCACCACCTGGGTGGACACCACCGCGTTCAGCGGCCAGAAGTTCGATGCGCTGGCCGCGCACGCCAGTCAGGGCGAGAACATCTTCTTCCTCAAGATGGGCAAGGAGAAGTTCGGCGAGTTGATGGGCACGGAGACCTTCGTACGTGTCCAGGACACCACCGGCGCCGCCGTACCCGAGAACGATCTTTTCGCCGGACTGCGCTGATCCACCCGTCCGACCGACGGCCGGGAAGACTCATCGGCCGCCGACACCGCACGGCGCAGTCGAGCGGGACACAGAGTCGCCGTCCGTCGCGAGCTTTCCAGCGCGGTCAGTCTCGGCGACCGAGCTGTCACACACGACCTCGGCGACGAGCAGCGCCCCGTACGGCTCCTCGCCGAACTACGCGGTCGTCGTGACTCTGCGCGGCCGCTTCGAGCGTCGTGAGACGTGGACGCGCTTCTCCGACGGTGCCTCCGCGATACCCCAGCTGGACCACTCGTATGCAGCCGCAACGTCACACCAGCAGCTGCTCTCCGTACGAGGCAGCCCCTGCGCGGTTGCACCGTCAGCGACGCCGGCCTCTCCCCTGCCGAGGTTCCGTGCCCTCCGCGTGCCCGTGAGGACGGAAAGCCACGGTCGACAGGGGTGCAATCCGACCCACAGGACCGCTCCAAGGACCTGGTATATGCGCTGGCCAGAGCCATGGAGCCCGCCCAGGCGCCGTCGCTTCCCAAGCTGAGAGCGCGAGTTCGATTCCCGTCACCCGCTCCACGAAGAAGGCCCAGGTCATCGACCTGGGTCTTGTTCGTTGCCAAGGGCTTCCCCTACCCGCGCGGATGCTTCCACGGATTCTGGAGCGCGCCGAAGAGCTGCCCGTGCCAGGCAGCAAGAGTGGCAGCCGGCTCAGGCGACGGTGTACTCCGCGTCTCCGAAGTCCGCGACCACGCGCAGCCGACCACCCAGCGCTTCCACATAGGCCCTGAGCGTGGCCACCTCGGCCCGGTCCAGCTCGCCGTGCTCGATCGCGGAGACGCGCGGTGCCGAGACCCCCATGGACGCGGCGACCTGGCGCTGGGTCAACGCCTGCTCACGTCGGACCTCCGCAAGCTTGTGAGCGCGCACCTCCGCGGTCAGCCTGTCCATGGCTGCCTGCTTCTCCTGAGCCGAACGCACCGGCAGCCCGGCGGCCTCGCGCCGCTCGCGCGCCTTGCGCCTGGTCTCCTCCCAGCCGACCGTGCTCATTCGTACTCCCTGGTCTCAAGATCAGACACATGCGCCCGGTAGCGCTCCCCGGCGATCGGGACGTTGACGTCGTACCAACGCTGCCAGTTTCCGGCCTTGTCGCCGGCCACCAGCAGCACCGCCCGGCGCACCGGATCGAAAGCGAAGAGAATCCGGATCTCGCTGCTCCCGGACGAACCCGGTCTCAGCTCCTTCAAGTGATGGTTATCGGCACCCTTGAGCCGGTCGACCAGCGGACGACCGAGCGTCGGGCCCGTGGCCGCCAGCATGTCGATGGCGTCTTCCACCTGTTCGGCGCTGCCCCAGTCCTCCTCGGCCAGCGCCTCGAACCACGCCGCAACCTCCGCGACGAGGACCACTTCCCATTGAGCCACGAGCCCCATGTTAATGCAAGCGTTAACACGAGCCGTGCTGAAGCGGCCGACGGCTGCAAACCTCGTCTCGACCCGTACGGCGAGTGAAAGTACCCACCCGGTGCGGTTGCAATGACCATCCCCGGGTCGCTCCCCGCGACAGGGCACCGAATTCGCCGCGATCCGCCGAGCGCCGCTTGCGGCTCGGTGCCCCTGACACATGCCCATAGCGTGCCCGTAAGAGCGGACAGTCACGGTAAACACCAGTGTGATCCAGCACGCCAACGGCCCAGCATCAGCCGCGTATGACCAGGTCAGAGACCACATGGCTTGACAAGTGCCGTCGCTTTCCAAGCTGAGAGCGCGAGTTCGATTCCCGTCACCCGCTCCACGAAGAAGGCCCAGGTCAGAGACCCGGGCCTTTCTGCTGTCCGCGGCGATCACTCACCACGTGCCAGATCCGTGCCAGAAGACTTCTCGGTTGCCTTCTTGACGGCCTGGAACCGGGACGCCGACGCCTAAACGCCGCTGTGCTTCCCCGGCCAGTACGCCGATCCCGAGACCCGGCCGCCCTACAACGTCCACCGGCACTCGCCCCGGAGACCGTCCGCTACGTCACGCCCGCCCCTCTGGGCCTACGTGCACAACCCGCTGCAGTGGGCGGGCCCGCTCGCGGCCGGCCACCGCGCATGGCATACCCGCCAGGTCTTCCGTGGCGCTCCGCGCCCTGCTGTGCCGGCCTGACGGATCCGCCACCGCCCCTGGCTCATCCTCTGGACGCCAGTGCCTCGTGCGACGCGACAGCGCACCTAGCCGTAGACCACCGACCACGGGCGGGGGGACTCGTCCGGGAGGCGCGGGAGGCCCTCGCGTCTCGAGGTTGCCGTGTGGTCGCGGGCCAGGACGTCGGCCGCGAGTTCCGCGAAGCGGCGGGCGGCCGGGTGGGCTCCGCGGCCGACGGGCCAGGCGCCGCTGATGCGCAGGGTGAGGGGGCGGTCGGCCAGTGGCCGCCAGGCGACGCGGGGCTCCTTGCGGGCCACCGGCCCCTGGTCGAAGGCGACTCCGCGGCCCGCTGTCACGAGGGCGAGCAGGAACTCGGGGTTGGACGCATGCCGAAGGCGGCCGGGTACGAAGCCTTCGGTGCGGCACACGTCGAGGATCCGGTCGTACCAGCCGGGTGCGTGTGCCCGTGGGAAGAGCACCAGGTCGTAGCCCGAGAGCTCACCAAGCGTCACCTCCGGCAGCTGAACCAGCGGCGAGGTACGAGGCAGGACGACGCCCAGGTCCAGTGAGATCTCGGGGCCGAGTCGCAGTTCGGTGGCGTCGACGGGGTGGTGCACGAGTCCGACGTCCAGCCCTCCGGAGGAGAGCAGCCGCACCTGCTCCTCGGTGGTGACTTCCTGCAGGTCGACGGAGAGCCCCGGAGCGTGCTCCGCACAGGCGGTCAGCAGTGCGGACAGCATGGCGGCCGTGGTGTCGGGCGGTACGCCCGCGCGGAGTGTGCCGAGGCCACAGTCGGTGGCACGGCGGGCCAGCGCGCGCAGCCTCTCCTCCCGGGCGAGGAGTTCGTGGGCCTCCTCCAGCAGTGCCGCCCCGGCGGCGCTCAACCGGACGCCGCGCTGCGAGCGGTCGAACAGCTCTGCACCGAGCTCCTTCTCCAGCCGACGTATCGCCTGGCTGAGCGGCGGCTGCGCCATGCCCAGCCGCTCGGCGGCCCGGCTGAAGTGCAGCTCGTCGGCCACGGTGACGAAAAGACGCAGGTGGCGCAAGAGATCCACGGTCAGGATCGTACGTGAGGCCGCTGCGAGGGGCTCCATGATGATTTGTTCGCCATCACCGGGGACTCCCATGATCGTCCGGACAACACCTGGCCGGCCAGGCCGACCACAATCCGATGATCAAAACGAATCGACGGCAAGGGGTAAACAGTGGCCGAGGAACGGATCCGGCAGGTCTTCGCCGGTGCGGGCGCCGAAGGGCAGCTTCACGTCCTCCCCATTCACGTGCGCGCGGGGGCCGCTGGAGAGGCCGGCGCGGAGCCGGGTGCCCGTGAAGTCGCCGTGGGCGCCGACACCCCCGTCGTGATCGCCTCGATCTTCAAGGTGCTGCTGGCGCTGGAGTTCGCCCGGCAGGTTGTCGCCGGCCAGCTCGACCCGCGGGAGCGGGTGCGGGTGACCGCGGCCGACCGACTCGGCGGCTGGGGCACCGCCGGCTGTCTGGACGACGTCGAACTGTCACTGCGCGACCTGGCCCACTTCGCGATGTCGGTCAGCGACAACACGGCGGCCGACCTGTTGCTGGCCCGCGTCGGCCTGGACACCGTACGGCTGCTCGCGGAGGAACTCGGGCTGGAACGGACCCGGATCGCGGGCGGTCCGCGAGACCTGCTGGAGTCGATGCTCGCGGAGGTCGGGGCGCGCGACGAGCGCGAGTTCGCCGTCCACTACCCCGCCCTGCCGGATGACCGCAAGAGACGGCTGGCCGTACTGGACCCCCGCCACACCACGGCGAGCACACCCCGCGAAATCACCCGGTTGCTCCGGCTCATCTGGAGCGATGCCGCCGGTCCGCCGGAAGCCTGCGCGCTCGTACGGGACTTGATGGGACGCCAAGTATTCCGGCACCGTCTGGTGTCGGGCTTCCCGGACGACGTCACGGTTACGGCCAAGACCGGAACCCTGCCGGGGCTCCACATGGAGGCGGGCGTCGCCCGCTACCCCGACGGCGCGCACTACGCGATCGCCGTCTTCGCCCGCACCCACGACCTGGCCGCCTCCCGCCCCACGGTGGACGCCGCGATAGGCAGAGCCGCCAGGATCGCGGTCGGCTTCCTCCGGGAAAGCGACGACGGCCGATGACCAGGCCACATATGCGTTCACGTATCAATCGAGCCGAATTCTGGTCTTGGACAAGGGAGTTCGTGCCCTGATCTCCTGACGCCATGACCCAGGACACACATGTCACGGACAGGTCGGACGTACCTTCCAACCGCGGGCTCGACCGTCGTACGGTGCTGCGCGGTGCCGCGCTCGGCGCGGCCTCCCCGCTGATCCCGGCCACGACCGCCACCGCCTCGGCCGGGGACAGCGGCCGGGGCCGTGGCCCAGCCGCCGGTTCGGCGTCGTTCCGCTGGCTCGGCACCGCCGGCTGGCGTATCGACGTGGGCGACCGGACCGTACTCTTCGATCCGTATCTCACCCGCTTCCCCACGGGCCTGTTCGACGGCTCTTTCGATCCGCGGACCCCCCTGCGGACCCGGCCGGAGATCGTGGACGCGCACATCGGCCGCCCCGAACTCGTCCTGGTCAGCCACTCCCACTGGGACCACCTCGCCGACGTGCCTCACATCGCCAGGACCACCGGCGCCCGCGTGGTCGGCACCGAGACCACGTACCACCTGCTGGTCTCCCTGGGGGTGGACGCGGGACAGATCTCCGTGGTGAAGGGCGGCGAGGTGCTGGACTTCGGGGGGATCACCGTCGAGGTCGTGCCGAGCTTGCACAGCCGCAACAAGAAGTTCTCCTACTTCGCCCCGGGCACGCTGAACGCCCCGCCCACGACGGTCCCGAGCACCATCGCGGACCTGCCCGAGGGCGACACCCTCGCCTTCCAGGTAACCGCCGGGGCCGGCGGCCCGTCGGCGTTCCTCATGGGTGCCAGTGACTTCTCCGAGCGGGCAGTGCGTGGCCTGCACCCCGACCTCGCGATGATCGCCGTACCCTCCAGCACGGTCACCCCCCGCTACGTGCCCCGACTGCTGCGTGCGCTGGACACCCCCGGTGTCGTCGTACCCGTCCACTGGGACAACTTCGAAGTTCCTCTGAGCAGTTCACCCGTGCGGGACCCGGCGATGGATCTGGACGCGTTCCTCGCCCAGGTCGAGAAGGTGTCCCCGGCAGCGCGAGTCGTCCTCCCGGACTACCGGACCGTGTACGACGGCGACATGCGCCCCGCGGGGGAATAGCAGGCCGGTACGCCATGCATGCGTACAGGTGCAACGACACCGCTCAGCCGGTCTGCGAGTCGAGATGCTCCAAGCACTGTGGAGGCCACGCCGACACCGTGCTCCTCGACTTCGCGGCGCCGTGCCCACAGCGTGCCCGTAAGAGCGGGCAACCACGGTGAACAGCGGTGCGTTCCGGCACGCCGGCGGCCCCGTATCAGCCGCGTACGACCAGGTCAGAGGCCACATGGCCTGACAAGCGCCGTCGCTTCCCGAGCTGAGAGCGCGAGTTCGATTCTCGTCACCCGCTCCATGAAGAAGGCCCAGGTCAAAGACCCGGGCCTTCTTGCTGTGCTCTGTGATCACTCGCCGCGTGCCGGATGCGTGTCAGAAGGCTTCTCGGCCCTCTTCTTGGCGGCCTCGGCTCGAGCCTTCCGGACGGTTACGTCGAGGACGGCGGCGACCCCCTCCTGTCGCTCCTCGTCGGAGTGCTGACAGATCAGCGCAGTCTTCTCGGAGGACTGCCCGGCGCGCACCGTCGTCTCCTTGAGGGTGGCCCCGGACCGTGTGGACAGCGTGTGCCCCGTGTGGCGGAGATCGTGGAACCGGAAGCCCTCGGGCATGCCGACGCTCTCACGCGCCCGTCGCCACTTCCGCCCGAAGGTGCTGCGCCGGAACGGCGCTCCCTATCTCGCCAACGAAGATCAGCCCATCCGGTCCCGGCTCGGCGTAGCTCTCCAGGTGCCACCGGAGCTCCCGGCGGAGGAACGCGGGAAGAATCACAGTCCGAGTTCCGGCTTCGGACTTGGTGTCGCCCCGGACGCGCCGACCATCCATGCGCTCCGGCTCGGCGAGGCGGACCCGGATGCGCAGGTCGTCGACGTCGACGTCCCGGCGCCGGAGGCCGACCGACTCTTCTGGTCGCATCGGCCCGTAAGCGCCGAGGTACACCATCAGCCGCCACCGCATTCCTACGGCATTGGCAAGAGCGTCGACCTGGGCGACGGTGGTGATACGCCGCTCGACAGCCTTCTCCTTACCGGCGCCCTTGATCCGGAACGGGTTGCGCCGGATCAGCTCGTCATCGACGGCGGTTTCCGCGGTGGCTTTCAGGAGCCGGTACGCCTCGGCTGTGATCGTCTTGGCGCCCGTGATCCGCAGCCGCTCGGGGGACGGGGACCGTGCTGTCCGAGATGCCGGGAGCCGGCCGTCCACCCAGGCTGGAACTCCTGGTCCCGGAGCGAGGAGGCGGGCGTGGAGCAACGATCGGTCATGGACCTCGACGACCTCACGGCGTTCCTGGTCCGGCTGACCGGCCTGCTGCTGCGCTCGTCCGGCGAAGGTGCCCATCTCGTCGAGCGAGCCGTGGCCGACAGTGCCCGTGCCTTCGGCGGTGCCGCGTCCCTGCTGCTGGTGCCGGAGGCGGCGGTGCTCACGGTCACCGCGGCGGACGGCGGTACCCGCGCCGTCATCGTGCACGGCTTCCCGGAGGTCTTCCGCCTCGACCAGGTGGCCGCGCTCAAGCCGTTCCTCGCCGACGTGCGGGCAGGCCGGACCGGGGTCGCGGAGGCCGACCGCAGGCTGAGGGAGATCGAGACGGCGGTGCCGTACCCGTGGTGGCTGAAGTTCCTCGGCATCGTGCTGTTCGCGCTGGGTTTCGCGCCGTTGATGCAGCCCACCTGGTACGAGATAGCCACCACGGCCGTGCTGGGCGCGCTCGCCGCGACTCTCGCGGTCACCGCCGACCGCGTGCCCCGGCTGCACCGGTTCCTTCCGCTGGCGGTGTCGACGACGGTCTCCGTCGTCACGATCGAGCTGTTCGCCGACAACCCTGCGCACGGCGGTCCCGTCCTGCTGATGCTCCCGGCGCTGTTCTACTTCGTCCCCGGCGACTACCTGAGCGCGGCGACCGCCGAGCTGGTCGCCGGTCTGATCACCACCGGTGCGATACGGCTCGTCTACTCCGTCTTCCTGCTGGTCCAGCTGTACGTCGGTGTCCTGCTCGGCGTCCTCTTCGCCGGCGCCTCCCCCCACGCCCTCTTCGACGTCGCCGCCCACTCCGACCTGCCCCGGTGGACGCTGTTCCTGGCCTGGATCGTCTTCACGGCGGGCACTCTGTTCGCCTTCGCGATCCCCCTGCGCTTCTTCTGGCCGCTGCTCCTGCTCGTCTACGTCACCGTCGGTGTGCAGTCGGCGTTCACGAAGCTCGCCGGGGAGACGGGCGGCACCTTCGTCGCCGCGGTCGTCCTCGCCGCCACGGCCACGCTGATCGCGCGCGGGCCGCACCGCCCACCCCGGCTGATCCTGATCCTGCCCGGCTTCTTCGCGCTCACCGTCGGCTCGCTCGGCATGCGCGGCCTGACCACTCTGGCCGGCGGCTATGTCGAGGGCTTCCAGGACCTGCTGAAGCTGGTCACCATCGTCACCGCCCTCGCCCTCGGCCTGGTGGTCGGCGAAGCACTCACGCAGGGGCACGGCGACACGTAGACGAAGCGGCACCACGACCCACGCACCGGCGGCCTTCGCCGAGCAGGACGACGCGGCCCGCATGAGCCGGGCCCCGCCCACGGCGCGGACCGCCGACCGCTCCGTGGCGAGAACCACGCTGGAACAGATCCAAGGCCTGTCGGGCTGCTTCTCCCTGGCAGCGTCAAGCCGCCCGCGCCGCCGCACCGGCAGGCCGTCTCTGGACCGTGCGAGGGCGCTCAACGATGACAGATGACGACAGTCGACGACGGCACTTCCCCTGCTCAGAGACAGCGCTTCGGGCACCGGCGCAGGTGCCGATCAGTGAAGCAGGGTTGAGGAAGGTCTGGTCGATCGCTCGTCCCACTGCGAAACGGATCTCGGCGGTGCGCGGTGCCGCTCCGCGGAGATCGGTACAGGTGGGCTGTTCCGCATGCGGCACTCCGAAGGGGTAGGCGCCGTGGTCACCCGCGTGGACGATGTCCACGACGCCGTCGTCCTCAGGCTGACCGTGTTCCCGGAGCTGCGCGAGAAGTCGATGCCGTAGTCGCTCGTGGACGGGCTGCTTCCTGTCCGCTGCTGCAGCCGCTTGCAGGTGGTGCTCGGCTGTTCATCGCCCCGCCGGGCTCTGGACGGCCACCGTGTCCTTCGAGCCCGGCGCGTGCTCGAAGCCGTGGCAGGCGGCCAGGGTGGCCACTCCCAGGGGCAGGAGGGCCACCACGGTCGGCTTGCGGAGCACGATCAGGAGCGGCTCCGGCCCCGGGGCACGATCCGCAGCACAGCGGTCCCCAGGGCCACCAGGGCGAAGGCCGTCAGGCCCAGCCACACACCGGTCGTCAGTCCGATGCCGGTGGAGGCCAACGCCCCACCGCCCACAGTCGTTGCAGGGTTGTTGTACAAGGGTCCCTCCGAAATGATCTCTGACGGTTTCTGAAGCGACCTGCTACCAGGCGCGCTCACGGCGGAACACGGAGTCCAGGTACGCCTTGGCGTGGCAGGCCTGGAGCAGGAAGTCGAAGAGCAGCTCGTACATGGACGCGGCGAGCAGCATCCGCTTCCAGCCGCGCTCCCGTACGGTCACAACCCGCTCGATCACGAAGACGAGCGAGACCCAGAGCCAGAACTCGTGCACGCTGAACGAGTCCGAGGCCAGGGAGTAGGCGATGGTCACCATGTACACGGCAGTCACGAGGAGGCCGGTCATGCTCAGGAGCTGACGGCCCCAGTAGCGCCACGTGATGCGCGTCAGGCCGTACTGGACGCAGTTCTCCACCGCTCCCCGCTTCCAGCGCAGTCGCTGGTCCCACAGGGCCTTCCAGGTCAGCATGACCTCGGTGGTGAGCGTGCAGCCCTCCGGCGAGAGCACCCGGTGGCCCAGGTGCAGCACCGCGAAGGTCAGCTCGTTGTCCTCGGTGAGCACCGAGGTGTCGTAGATGCCCCCGAGCCCGTCCCCGGCCGGGAGACGGCCCTCCAGGCGGGCCTGGGAGATCTGCCGCAGCACCTGCACCCGGAACATGGCCGCCGTGCCGGTGAGCACCAGGCACTTGCCGCCCAGGCGCTTCACGTCCCGCGAGTAGCGGGCGTACTCGTTGCGCTGGAGGTGGCCCACGAAGCCCCCGCCGGGTCCTCCCCGGAAGGTGCCGCCCACTCCCCCGTAACCCTTCGCGAGGTGCTCCACCCCACAAGCCACGAAGCCGGGATCCAGGGCGCTGTCCGCGTCCGTCACGAGGACCACGTCGTCGTCGTGCAGATCGGGCAGCAGGCCGGCCAGGGCCTGGTTCAGCCCTCCGGCCTTCTTGTGCCGGTTGCCCCGGGTCTCGAAGACCTCGGCCCCCAGGGAGTCCGCGATGGCCACGGTGGCGTCGGTGCAGTTGTCCGCGACCACGATGACCCGCTGCGGGGGCACGGTCTGCCCGTACAGCCCCTGGATGGAGTCCGCGATGGCGCCGGCCTCGTTGTGGGCCGGGATCAGGGTGATCACGTTGCGGATCACGGGCTTCGGCTCGGCCGTGCGGTACGTCCGCACCGCACGCTCACACGGCTCCAGCGGATGTTTCCTCGGGGCAGGCATCGTCCGGGCTCCTTTCACGAGACCCATCTGACCCCCTGTCACGCAACTCCGCATCTCGGGGTAATCCACCGCGGCTCAGGGCGCTGTGTGTGGAGTGCGCCGTCCAACTCGACCGTCGGCAACGTCCATGGCCCCGCGCTTGGACGGTAGTGACGGCAACAGCGGCGGACGACAGCGACGGTCGGCAGTCGGCGACCGCGGCAGCACCCATCAGTCAGGTCCCTCCGCAGATCAGTGCCCGCGTCTTCCGAGCACCGGGTCAACGACCGTGAGGCCGCAACCGGCCGAGGGCCCACGTGCCGTCCGGGTGCCAGATCGTGCGGGGAACCGCAGGGAACGGCGGGGACCAGGTCAGCGGGCCGGGCAAGCCCCGCCGCCGCTCCGTCGCAGGGCAGCCCGGCAACTGCACGGTGATGACCCGAGCTTCCCAGGCTGGGGTCGCTGTCTCCCCACGCCCCGGCGAAGGCTTTGGAGGCGTCTCAGGATGCTGCGGCCTCAAGGTCTTCAGGTCGTCGCACAGGCCAGGCCCGGAGGCGGCGGCTCAGCCAGACATACGCGGCCAGGGCCAACGAGCCGCGGGCCATGAAGTCGGCCCATGAAGAAAGGAGCTGGGCGACGCCGTCGACCTCCAGGACCCCCCGCACCAGAACGATCGTGAGGACACCCGCCACCGCCAGGACGCACACGTAACAGACGCCGGCAGTGCGGTCCCGGCCGAGCCAAGTGCCCAGCAGTCCCGAGGGGATCTGCACCACCACGTGAAAGCTCAAACAGCTGAACACGACCGCGAGGAAGATCACGAACGGCGGCACGTCCGCCGAAAGGTCATGGGCCGGGGCCGCCCCGTAAGCGTCCAGGGCCCAGGCCGGTGGCACAAGGAAGGTGAGCGACAGCAGCACTCCGCTCAGGTGCATGGCGGCGAGGTGCGCTGCCGCTCTGCGGAGCGCAGTCCTCGTGCGCCTGCTTGCGAACGCCGTCTCGTGATCGTCTGCCCTCACAGTCCCCCCTCGACGTCTCGCGCACCACGTCTCATCGCGACACCGCAGCACAGTACGCCCTACCGCTCCTGCCACCCCACACCGTCTCAGTTCTCGTATCGGCCCACCCCGTTCACGGCTGTTCAGAGGGGGTCATGCGGCGGGCTCGCCCCGGCGTCCGGCCGCCTGTGAACGCTGGTGAACGCCCCCGCCCACAGCCCACCGCCCCACCAACACGGTTGGAAAGAGCGCGCCCCCGCAAGGCCACGTTCACCGCGTCGGCGAGGTCGAGGTCCAGGGAGCCGTAGCGACCGCTCCCGCACCGACCGCCGCCTGGTGTCAGGCATCGGCCACCCGGTCGATCGTCCGTGCATCCCTGCGGGCCGCCAGTTCCAGCAGTTCGTCGACCGACCACTGGTCGTAGACGTGCTCGCCGTACTTGGCGGCGAGGACGCGGCCGTCAGGTGCGATGAGGAAGTCGGCGGGAAGGCCGAGTCGGCCGCCGTGCGGGCTGTTGGAGGGCAGGTGCTCCCGCCCGCGGACGACGTTCCGAACGCCGCTGAGGACCGCCCGGACGACCGGTCCCCAGGCTCGCGGGCTGAGCAGGGCACGGGGCGATCGTTCCACGCCGAACTCCGCGTACAGCCGCCTGGCCGGGTCGGCGACGACGGCGAACGGGAGATCGGTGGTGTGGGGCGCCAGTTCCTCGGCGGGTGAGTGGAAGACCACGACCTCGCGCACGCCGGCGGCCTCTATCTCCCGGTGCCGCCGTACCACCGACCGCAGGTGCAGGTTGCAGACCGGGCATCCGGCGAAGCGCCGGAACTGGAGGTGGATCAGACGGTCGGGGTCGGGGACGGCGACCTGGTCGCCGGAGACGGCGGTGAGACTGCGTTCGTCCACGGTGGAGCCGGGCTCGATCGGACTGCGGGACATGCGCATGAACATTCCCTCCGTAGGCGTATGCCGTACGCCTACCAGCGTAGGCGTATGCCGTACGCTGTCAACCGCCATGCCACGCCCTCGCTCCCTCACCCCCGATCAGCTCGCCTCGGCCGCTCTCGCCGTCATCGACCGCGCCGGGCTCGCCGGGTTGTCGATGCGCGCCGTCGCCCAGGAACTGGGCATGAGCACCATGGGGCTCTACCGATACGTGCGCGACCGCGAGGAGCTCGAAAGGCTCGTCGTCGAACTCGTACTGAGCGCCGTGGACACCGAGCCGCCGGCTCCCGGCGCGTCATGGCGCGAACAGGTCGAGGTCTTGGTGCGGCGCCTGCGCGACACCGTGGGCGCCCATCCGGAAGTCGTCCCCCTCACCATCGCTCACCGGCACCACTCCCTCGGGGTGCTGCGCTGGGCGGAGACCGTGCTCGCAGTCCTCACCGAGGCAGGTGTCGAGGGCGAGCGGCGGGTCATCGCCCTGCGCGGCCTGCTCAGTTATGCCATCGGAGCGATCCAGCTGGAACACCTCGGGGCCCTGTCCGGTCCGGGGACGACAGCCATCACCGAGCTGTCGCCCGCCGAGTTCCCGCACATGACCGAGACCGCCCGAGACGCCCGGAACATCGGTGCCGACCAGGAGTTCCTGGGAGGACTCGCCGTACTGCTCGACGGTCTCGGCGTGTGAGGCGGTCGATCCCGCACCCTCTCCGGACCGATACCCGTCGACGACCGCGCCCGGCGGGTGCGGACGCCCTCACCCGGCGCGGACAGCACGCGGAGGCAGGCAAGCAAGCCGGTTCCGAGCACCGGCTGTCGTCAGGAAGCACGAGAGTCGATCCCCTGACGGGGGCACACTTCACCAGAAGGGCCGTGCGCTCGCGAAGGCTCCCCGAGCCGGCCCTCCGAACCAGCCGGACCGAGCACGGAGCACGTTCGTCCAGGCGCTCCGCCCGCCGCGCTTCGAGGCCGTGCCCACAGCGTGCCCGTGGGAGCGGACGACCACGGTCAACGGCGGTGCGATCAGTCCCTTGCAACGGCGTCGGCCGGCCGAGTCCCGGCACACCCTGACCGAACTCACCCTGGCCGATCTGTCGTCGGCTGACCGCCTGGGGACGGGATACCGCAGGCTGGACCCGCAGAGCCGGCGCGCCCTGCGGTTCCATTCGGCCCTCGGCCCGCACCCGCTGCTGCCGCACGCCGCCGCGGGGGCACTCGGAACCGTTCCCGACCGGGCGGAGGAACTGCTCGCGGCACTCGCCGAGGCCCGCTGGTGCGAGGTGGTCCGGCAGCGCGGCGGGTACGGGTACCGACTGCATCCGCTGGTGCGCTCTTCGCCCGCGCCCGCCTCGCCGAAGAGGAGGGAACGGTCCCGCGTCCCCTCCCGGTGCACCTCCCGCCGGCACCGGCCGTCCCGGACGGGGCGGTCCGCCGCACCGGCTGGGGTCCGCGCGCGCTGCCGCCCGCCCGCCGTCGATCGCGCACCGGCGGTTGCCCCGCGGCGTTTGTGCACCGACGGTTGTGCACCGACACAACACCCGTACGACACGACAGACACGAGGTGGAGCCGGCCATGCCCGCACCTTTCGGATTCAGCTACGAGACGCGTGCCGACGGCACCGTCGTCATCACCCACCGGGGCCGCAGGGCCACCACACTGCGCGGCCGGCGCGCCGTCCGCTTCACCGAGGAGGTGGAGGCCGGCGACGCGCAGGAGGTGATGGCGCGCTGGACCGGCTCGTACAAGTTCGGCAACGAGCGCACGGCCCGCAACCATCCCAGAAACCAGGGACGCCGAAGCCAGGGCGGCACGACGGAGGACGACTTCCGCCAATGATCGACATCCCGCGCGACATCGCCGTCTTCAGCGCGGGCCGCATCGGCCTGGTGACCGGCGCGTGCTTCGCCCGGCTCGGCCATCAGGCGGTGGTGCCGATTCGGAATCAAGTCAAAGGTGGAGCCAGGTCATCCTCTGAGGAATTCGGTGATCTGCGGAGCGATCTTCTTCGGTGCCGTGACGACCGCGCCGTGGTGGAGACCGGGTAAGGTGCGGTGGTCGGCCTGCGGCAGGATCTCGGTGACGGCGCGGGCGGCGCGCTGGAAGGCGGCCGGGCTCTTGCCTCCGGTCAGCACCCGGGTGGGCACGCTCACCCCCTTCCACTCCTCGACGTCGAGCGGCTTGCCCTGCTGGGTGTCGCCCATGACCGCGATGTCGTAGGGCAGGGTGCGGGCCAACCTGGTGAGGTTCGCCCACACCTTCGGCATCAGTTTCATGAAGAACACGGCGATACCGGGCATGCCCTGCACCCTTGTCATGAAGTACTTGACCGCGTCGCTGTCGCGGCCCTGCGCAAGCAGCGCGGTGACCTGCTGCGCGAGGTCCCTGGGCGGGCCGTCATCGCCGTCGGCGACCACGAACGGCGGCTCGTACAGGGCCAAGCGGTCGATGTTCGCCCCGGCAGCGGCCGCGCGCAGGGCGAGGACCGCCCCGGAGGACGAGCCGAACAGCGACGCCGAGCCGCCGACGTGCTCGATCAAGGCGGCGATGTCCTCGATCTCGTGCTCGACGGCGTAAGCGTCGGCGTCACCGCTGGCGCCCCGGCCGCGCCGGTCGTAGTTGATCACTGTGAAGTGCTCGGCGAGGAGGGCGGCAAGCTTGGTGGTGTCAGAGCGATCGGCCAGGGCCGAGGCCACCAGGACGACAGCCGGCCCGCTGCCCGACTGCTCGAACGCGATCTCGGTGCCGTCCGCGGAGACGACACGTGCGTCGGCCTTGGCTGCCTGCCCTTGGGTTGCTGACATGCCCTTCTCTCCCGTTCACATAGGGGCCGTACTCACATAGGGGCCGTACTCACATAGGGGCCGTACTCACATAGGGGCCGTACTGCTGTGGCGTGAGCTGCTGCCGCTGAGACCCCCGTGGGGCGGAAAACTCATCGGAGCACCAGGGACCAGGTCGCGCAGCAACGGAACACCTGCGAGACGGACGCTGTGCAGGACGGTGTCTCCGACGCCCGGTTGAGTTCGGCATCCGTCAGCCCGACGGAGCGCTGGTCCAGAGCAGAGGAACGATGACGACACCTGAGGTCAAAACTCTGCACCACTCCCCCGCTTGCGTGGGAGCGGTCGTCTCCGCACGGCGGCGCTCCGCGGAGGGAGCGCCGTCTCCCGTCGTCGGTGGGGCCGGCGGCTTCTGTGTCGTCAGCGAGAACGGGGGCACTGCCTGGACGGAGGACGGCGCTCCGACGGTGAGGGCGGTGGCCGGGCCGGCCGCCGCCGCTACGAGGCGAGTGGGGCCGGCCCCGGCGCAAGCCCCGCACACTCCGGGCGGAACACGGGTGCGCCCCTCTCGTCTCACTCCCGTCCGACGGGCCGAGCGGCCGTCCTGGGCCGCTCGGCGGATGACGGAACCCTCACGTCCGCCGGGGAGCGGTCAGCGGTGCTCGGGGTTGTCCGCGTCCGGGCGGCAGCCGGCGTCCCACTCGGTGCGCTGGTTGCCGTGGGCGGGGATGCCTCCGGCGCGCTTCAGCAGGGCGGCGAGGTGCATCAGGTTCCAGGTCATGAAGGCGGTGTTGCGGTTGGTGAAGTCGTTCTCCGGGCCGCCCGAGCCCGGGTCGAGGTACGACGGCCCGGGGCCGGCCGCACCGATCCAGCCGGCGTCCGCCTGGGGCGGGATCGTGTAGCCGAGGTGCTGGAGGCTGTAGAGGACGTTCATGGCGCAGTGCTTCACACCGTCCTCGTTGCCGGTGATCAGACAGCCGCCGACGCGGCCGTAGTAGGCGTACTGCCCCTGGGAGTTGAGCAGCGAGGAGCAGGCGTAGAGACGCTCGACGACCTGCTTGGTGACGGAGCTGTTGTCGCCCAGCCAGATCGGGCCGGCGAGCACGAGGATGTCGGCGGCCATCACCTTCTCGTACAGCCCGGGCCAGGCGTCGGTGGCGAAGCCGTGCTCGGTCATGTCCGGGTGGACGCCGGGTGCGATGTCGTGGTCCACGGCGCGGATCAGGTCCGTGGTCGCGCCGGCGGCGTCCATGACGGCCCGGCTCCTGTCGATCAGGCCCTGGGTGTGGCTGAGCTGCGGGGACGGTTTGAGGGTGCAGTTGACGTAGAGGGCGGTCAGGTCGTCGTAGCGGTACGGGGTGCCGGTGGAGGGTGCGGCTGTCACGGGTGGCAGCCTCTCGCACGTTTCCCGGTCCGCCCTGGTTCGACGCACCCACGTACGGCTTACGGAGTCGTGGCATACGGGCGCGGTCCCGTGGTGCGGCGCCGGTGCGGACCTAACGTGACCGCATGCGCGTACTGGTCACCGGCGGGGCCGGGTTCATCGGGTCCCGTGTCGTCACCGCGCTCCGGGAGCGCGGACACGAGCCGCTCGTGTTCGACGTGCGGGAGGATCCCGGCGCCGACGTACGGGACCCGGCTGCCGTCGGCCGCGCCCTGTCCGGTGTGGACGCCGTGTGCCACCAGGCCGCGATGGTCGGGCTCGGCGACGGGGTCGCCGACGCGGCGGAGTACGTCTCGCGCAACGACCTGGGCACCGCCGTGCTGCTCGCCGCCATGGCGGAGGCCGGCGTCGGGCGCCTCGTGCTGGCCGGGTCGATGGTCGTCTACGGGGAGGGGCGGTACGAGTGCCCGCGGCACGGAGTCGTACGGCCCGGGCCGCGCACCGTCGCCGACCTCGACGCGGGTCGGTTCGATCCCGCCTGCCCGGTGTGCGGGGACGGCCTCTCCCCCGGCCCGGTCGGCGAGGACGCCCCGGCCGACCCCCGGAACGTGTACGCGGCGACCAAGCTCGCCCAGGAGCACCTGGCCGCCGCCTGGGCCCGCTGCACCGGCGGGTCGGCGGTGTCGCTGCGCTACCACAACGTGTACGGCCCCGGAATGCCCCGCGACACCCCGTACGCCGGTGTCGCCTCCTTCTTCCGCTCGGCGCTCGCCCGGGGTGAGGCACCGCGCGTGTTCGAGGACGGGCGGCAACTGAGGGACTTCGTGCACGTCCGGGACGTGGCGGCGGCCAACGCGGTGGCGCTGGAGGCGGAGGCCGCCCGGGGCGTGCTCACGGCGTACAACACCGGCAGCGGTGAACCGCACACCGTCGGTGGGATGGCGCGGGCGCTGGCCGCCGCCCACGGCGGGCCCGAGCCGGTCGTCACCGGCGAGTACCGGCTCGGGGACGTGCGGCACATCACCGCGGACTCCTCGCGGCTGCGGGCCGGGCTGGGGTGGAGGCCGGAGGTCGGTTTCGAGGAAGGCATGGCGGAGTTCGCGCGGGCCGGAACGCGGGGGGCGTAGGACCGCGGTGGACCGGCGGTGCCGCCCGCGCTCAGGAAGCGGCGGCGGGCAGCGCCACCTCGAAGCGGCGACCGCCGGGAACATCGCGTGCGGCGGCCCGACCCTGGTGCGCCTGCACGATCCCCGCCTCGGTACGCCTGCACGATCCCCCGAACGCCACCCCGGCTCTGAAGGTCCGCGTTTCACAAGGAGCGGAAGTCCGGTATGACCGGTCCGCGCTCGTAGGGTGAGACCGTGACAACGGCCCCTTCGGACGTCGACGTGGTGCTGCCCTGCCTGAACGAGGCCGAGGCCCTTCCCTGGGTGCTCGAACGGATCCCGCCGGGCTGGCGCGCGCTCGTCGTCGACAACGGTTCCACCGACGGCTCGGCCGAGGTCGCCCGCGCGTACGGCGCGACCGTCGTGCACGAGCCGGTCCGGGGCTTCGGCGCCGCCTGCCACGCAGGGCTGACCGCCGCCACCGCCGACGTGGTGTGCTTCTGCGACGGCGACGCCTCCCTCGACCCGTCGCTCCTCGTCCCCTTCGTCCGCGAGGTCCGGGACGGCGAGGCCGACCTGGTGCTCGGCCGCCGGCGTCCGCGGGGCCGGGGCGCGTGGCCCGCGCACGCCCGCGCCGGCAACCTCGCACTCGCGCGGATGCTGCGCCGCCGCACCGGGCTGCGCCTGCACGACCTCGGTCCCCTGCGCGCCGTCCGCCGCGAGCCCCTGCTCGCCCTCGGCCTCACCGACCGGCGCAGCGGCTATCCGCTCCAGATGGTCGTCCGCGCGGCCGACGCCGGCTGGCGGATCGCCGAGCACGACGTGCCGTACCTGCCGCGCACCGGAGCCTCGAAGGTGACGGGCACCTGGCGCGGCACCTGGCAGGCCGTACGGGACATGAGCCGCGTGCTGAACGAACCCCCCGCGCACGGAGGAGGAGCCGTCCGTTGACCACGATCCTCGTCATCGCCAAGGAGCCGCGGCCGGGCCGGGTCAAGACCCGGCTCACCCCGCCGTTCACGCCCGGCCAGGCGGCGGAGCTGGCCGAGGCGGCCCTCGCGGACACCCTGCACGCCGTGGCGGCCACACCCGCCTCCCGGCGCGTGCTCGTCCTCGACGGCGCCCCCGGCCCCTGGCTGCCGCCCGGCTTCGACGTCGTACCGCAGTGCGCGGGCGGGCTGGACGAGCGGCTGGCGGACGCCTTCGCGCGCTGCGACGGTCCTGCCCTGCTCATCGGCATGGACACCCCGCAAGTGACGCCGGAGCTGCTCACCGTGGACTTCGCCGACTGCGACGCCCACTTCGGCCCGGCCGAGGACGGCGGTTTCTGGGCGCTCGGCCTGGCGCGCCCCGATCCCGCCCTGCTGCGGGGCGTGCCCATGTCGACCCCGGTGACGGGAACGGCCCAACGGGACCGGCTCCTCACCGCCGGTCTGCGGGTGCGCGACCTGCCGCCCCTGCGCGACGTCGACACCGCCGCCGACGCCCACGCCGTCGCCGCCCTGGCCCCGCACGGCCGCTTCGCGGCACGGCTGGCCCGGTGCACGGCGGTCGCGGAGCCGGATGCGCGGCCGGTCACGGGGGCCGACCCACCGGACGACTGACCGGACTCCCCACCGAACGACCGGACTCCCCACCGGCCCCGGCCCGTCGCGGGGCCGACTCCGCCCCGGCCGCACCCCGATGAGCACCCCGCCCACCACCGCCCCCGCCCTGCGCCTGCCGGCCCCTACGCCGCCGCCCTGCGCAGCCGCAGCAGCCGCAGCGCCAGCAGCAGCGCCGCGCCGCCGAAGAGGACGGCGGTGATCAGCAGCCAGCGGGCGAGGAACACGTCCGTCGACAACCCGGTGCCGATTCGGTAGCGCTGCTCCACCCTCCCGCTGATCAACGGGAACCACACGAGGAGGAGCAGCCCGGAGAGGGCCGCCGGCACGCGCACGTACGGCACCCACTCCCGGCGCCGGACCGCACCGAGCCCCCGTACGACCGCCCGGTCCGCGACCGTGTACAGGGGCAGCAGCACGAGGTCGTGCAGCAGCGCCGCCCCCACGAACCACAGCGCCACGCCGAACCAGTCGTCCGCGAGCAGCCGCACCCCCGCGTAGGCGGTGAGCGCGAACGAGCAGGCGAGCAAAAGGAGTTGCAGGGGGCTGCCGACCGGAACGCGCAAGAGCCCCGGAAACCGGGGAATCCGAGGAAGCCGAGGAAGCCGCGGACGCATCACAGGTCTCCGAACGTCATCCGGGCCACCCATTTGGTGTTGAGCACACCGGGCGCGGCGGGCACGATGATCCGCGCCGGGTGGCCGTGGTCGGGGGACAGCTCCTCGCCGTTGACGTACAGGGCGAGCAGGGAACGCGGGTCGGCGACCTGGTTGGTGCGCAGGGCGGCTTCCCGGAAGGCGCCGCTGCGCTGGAGGGACTCGACGAACACGTCCGGCGGGTCGTCGTACCCGACGAGCGCCGCGAGGTCGCGCAGCCGCACCCCGCGCCACCACTGGTCCGACGTCGACCAGCCCTCCACGCAGGCGATGGGCAACGCCGCGCTGTACTGGGAGAGCCGGAGCAGCTCGTCCCGGCTCAGGCGGACGGTGCCCGTACGTCCCGTGACGACGAGCCGCCACACGTCCCGGCCCGTCTCCGCCGGGTCGATCCCGGCGTACGCGGCGGTCTTGTTGATCTGGAAGCCGTTCGGGCCGCTGCCGGGATCGCCGCCGCCGTGCGGTGCGAGGAGGGCGGTGCGCCGCAGCGGACCGTCGAAGTTCTGCCCCACCGTGGTGGCGAACAGCAGCAGCGAGCCGCCCCCGACGAACCACAGGGCGCCCCGCCGGGAGAAGGTCGGCCCGTCGGGGCGCGGGGACACCAGGTCGTCCTTCTCCTCCCGCAGGTGCCGCAGATTGCGCAGCGCCGTGGGCATCTTCAGCAGCACGTGGACGACGAACGCGGCGAAGAACACCCACGCCCCGTAGAAGTGCAGCCGGTAGAAGGAGCCGGGGAAGACGTAGTCGAGCTGGATGTTGAGCACACCGGTCACGAACTGGAACAGTGCGCCGCCCACCAGGAGCAGCAGCGAGATCCGCTCCAGGGCGTGCGCGAGCGAGCGGGCCGGCGGCAGCGTGAACAGCCTCGGCACCACGGACCACAGCTTGGCGAGCAGGACGGGGATCAGGGTGATGCCGAGGGTGACGTGGACGCCCTGGTTGAGCCGGTACAGCCAGTGCGGGTCCGTCGGCCAGGCGAAGAGGTAGAAGCCGAGGATCCCCTTGTCCGGTGTCTTGTCGTTCACCGGCGACAGATCGGGGTTGTAAGCGGCGTACGAGACCAGGCCCGTCACGAACAGCACGGTGATGCCGGCGAGCAGGACGAGGCCCAGCACCGAGGTGAACCAGGGACCGCGCAGGGGGCTGCGCCAGAAACCGGGCGAGGAGGGAAGCCGTGGGGTGTCGGGGTCGCGCATGCCCCGACGGTAGGTCGCAACCACCCCGCGAAAGGGTGAGCGACCCCTGACGAAACACTGACATGGGGCCCGGACGGCGGTCCGGGACCGGCCGGGCAGCCTAGCGTTCCGGTGTGATCCGCCCCCTGTCCTCCGCCGAGCCCGGCACCGAGCACTCCGGCGTGCCCCGTGGCCCGAGCCGTGACCTGTGCGCGGCCGGGGCCGCCGTGCTGCTCGTGACGACGGCCGTGCTGGTCGGCCGCCACATCCAGGGGACCAGCCGTACGCTGTTCGCCGACTGGCCGCCACTGCTGGCGTCCTGGAACCCCCACCTCGGCCCCGGAACTCCGGCGGCCGTCCTGGTGGCGATCGCCACCGTGGCGTACGGCCCCGTCCTCGCGGCCCGCCTCCCCTGGCGGGCCCTGCTGCCCCTGACGTGGGGCACGGCCACGGCGTGGACCTGCTCCCTCGCCCTGGTCGACGGCTGGCAGCGGGGCATCGCCGGCCGGCTCACCACCCCTCACGAGTACCTCCCGGTCATCGACCGCTTCCACGACATCCCGGCGGCACTGCGGGGCTTCACCGGGCACATCCTGCTCAGCTCCCCCGACCACTGGCCCGCCCACACCGCCGGCCACCCGCCCGCGGCCACGCTCACCTTCGTCCTGCTCGACCGGATCGGGCTGCGGGGCGGGGGCTGGGCCGGGATGTGGTGCGTCACCGTCGGGGCGACGGCCTGCGTGGCCGTGCTGGTCGCGGTCCGCGCCCTGACCGGCGAGGGACTCGCGCGAGGGGCGGCGCCCTTCGTCGTCCTGGCCCCGGCCGCCGTGTGGATGGGCACCTCGGCCGACGCGTACTTCGCGGCGGTGGCCGCGTGGGCGGTGGCGCTGCTCGCCCTGGCGGTCACCGGGCGGTCCCCGTGGTGGGCGGGGGCGTCCGGGCTGCTGTTCGGCCTGGCCTGCTACCTGTCGTACGGCCTCACGCTCGTCGCGCTGATCGCGGCGGCGGTCATGGTGCTCGGCCGACACGGGGTCCGGGGGCGCCCCGCCCTGCTGGTGCCCCTGCTCGCCGGGCTGGCGGTGGTCCCGACGGCGTTCACGCTCGCCGGGTTCGACTGGTGGGAGGCGTACCGCCTGCTGGTCACGCGCTACCACCAGGGCGTGGGCGGCATCCGCCCCTACGGCTACTGGGTGTGGGCCAACCTCGCCTGCACGGTGCTCGTCACGGGCCTGGCGACGGCGGCGGGCCTGCGGCGGACCGGTGCGGTGCTCGTCACGGGCCTGGCGACGGCGGCGGGCCTGCGGCGGACCGGTGCGGTGCTCCTCCGGCGCCGTCGCGGTGGCACCGGCCAGGCGGCCGAGGCCCGTCTCGCACTCCTCGTGTCCGCCGCACTCCTCGCCCTGCTGGTCGCCGACCTGTCCGGCATGAGCAAGGCGGAGACGGAACGCATCTGGCTGCCCTTCACCCTGTGGCTGCTCCCGGCGTGCGCATTCCTCACCCTCCCCCAAGCTTCCGGCTCCTCCCCCAAGTTCTCGACTTTGCTCGAACAGGGGGGACCCCCACGAGCAGGAGGGACCCCCGTCCGCGCTTGGCTCACCGCCCAGGCGCTGCTCGCCCTGCTCCTCAACCACCTGCTGTTCACCCGGTGGTGACCGCTCCCGAGGATGCGGAAGCCTGAAGCCATGGCAATCGCCGTGACGGCCGGGGGCGGCTGTCGACGTGCCGCCGGTACAGCTCCCCACCAGCAAGAGGGGAATGCCGAGCGGCACAGTTCGAGGCCGTGCCTCCATCCATGCCCGTAAGGGCGGACAACCACGGTCAACAGCGGTGCGACCGGACCCGTGAAACAGCGTCAGCGCAGCGAATCGACGCAGGCCAGCGCCCATCTGGCCGCGCAGGCGCCGTCGCTTCCCGAGCTGAGAGCGCGAGTTCGATTCTCGTCACTCGCTCCACGCAGAAGGCCCAGGTCAGCGACCCGGGGGTTCTTTGTCGTCCAGACCGGTCGGCGGTGCGTGCACCACAACCGCACCATTGGCCCTCCGGTGGCTCCCCCTTGCGGTGCGCGTGGTCGCCGGTGTGGTGCTTCGCACGTTCGACCCGCACAAGGTCAACGAGCCAGGCGGCGGCCTCCCGTGGCCGGGCCTCGGCCTGATGGATCAGCGTTGCCTGCCCGGGGTCGTCCGGCCTCCCCCCGACCCGGCGGTGAGCGGCTCAGAGGCCGATCGCCCCGCCGGCCGTCATCCGGTGCCAGACCTCTTTCGCCCGCTGCCGCAGAGCGGGAACGAGTTCCAGGTTGTCCCCGCGTTCGGCACTCTGCAGGAGTTCGGTGATGACCACCAGCTCCGCGAAGCGCCCGCCCTCACTGTCGAGAACGGTGGAAAGTTCCCGGCGGACGCGCCCGGCGGTCTCCGGCACCGTGAGGCTGTAGGCGTGCAGGAGGGCTGCGTCATAGCCGGTCGGGGCGGTGCCCCAGCCTTCCCAGTCCAGGATGCCCAGTTCGGGACCGGCGAGGTTGGCCCAGTGCAGGTCACCGTGTGAGGTGGACCATGCGGGCGGAGTCGTGGGCACCCCGCGGCCGAGGAAAGCGAGGTACTTCGGCATGGCGCGATCCAGGTATGCCCGGCGTACGGCCGTCCGGTCGGTGCGAACCGCCGAGAGGCGGTCGAGGGCCTTACGGAGACCATCCCACCAGGCTGTTGTCAGGCGGGGCTGGGCAGCAAGTACCGGAGTGGACGAAAGAGTTCCGTCGGCGACAAGGTCATACAGCTCTGCTTTGTACGCCCCCTCCCCCTCTGTCCACTGCCGTACGAGACGCAGACGAGGGCGCGGCACCTGCCGGGGTACCAACTGCTCGGCATCCTCCGGACCCGTCCACAATTTGCCGCTCGCCTTGTCCACCGGGCTGTGGACGACGCGCAGCCATGCCGGCCCGTAGGGCCCGGTGACGGGTCGGCCCAGCGTGCGTCCCCTCCACCCCCACGCCTCCTGCGTGCCTCCGCCGGACGGCCGAGCGTCCAGGACCGCCCCGAGGAAGCCGCACGCCACGGTATGAGCCCTCCGCATGTGCGCGGCGACCTCGGGATCGTCAGGTTCCAAGGACATCGATGACCTTTCTCAGGCGATCGGGCGACAAGGGCTCGCAGGCCGCAGCACCCAGGGCGTCGGCCCAGTGTGCCGGTGTGCTCGACGACAGCAGGACACGCGACACCCCGGGAGCCGACAGGGCTACCAAGAGCGCGGCCTGCGCCGGAGAGGCGGCGGGGTCGATGACGCGCACCAGTTCCTCCGTCATCGCGCCGAGGAGCTCGCCGCCTCCGAGCGGGGCCGATGCGAAGACATCGAACCCCGCTTCACGTGCCTCCACCAGTGCTCCACGCCCGTCGAGTGCGTCCGCCACCACGGCGAGTCGAATGAGTGAGACCGGGAGCTGCACAGCTCGGAAGCGGTGGTGCAGCCCGCCCACGGTTTCCGCAAGTGCCGTGAGTTCAGGGATGGTGAACATGCCGCTCGACAGGCCCGCCCAGGTGGCGACGCCGTAACCGCCGATCTGGCCGGCGTCCGCCGCGCTCTCCAGTTCCTCGAATGCCTCGGTCAGCGTCCGCGACAGATCGACCCGGTCCGTCCGGCCGTGTTCCGGATTGTGGACGAAGACCAGGTCCGGGACGCGGCCGAGGCGGGCTCGACTGCGGGCGAGCTGCCAGGCGATGTAGGGGCGAGCCAGGCAGTGGCCTTGTTCACGGTCGTACGGCGGCATCCCGGCGTCCCGAGCGGCCTGCCGGTCGGAGTCGGGCACGAAGCCGACCTTGGTCGAGACACGTACCTGTGGACACGCGTCGAGGACCGGCCGCAGAGATGCCTCGGCCGTACCGGACGCGTAGTTCGGCGCCGTGTCGATCCATGCCACCCCGGCGTCCACGGCCGCAACCACCGACTGGGACACGTCACGGCACCGGTACGTCCCAGCCGCCAGTCGGGCGCTCATCCAGCCCTCCCCACGGCCGCGACCTCGCCGTCCACCAGTTCGCTCACGAGCAGCGCCACCTGCCCGACGCGCAGTCCGGCCGCTCGGGCGAGTGCGTCCAGGCGTGGTGGCCTCCGTCCACGAGGAGGGACAGCACGGGCGCGGCCTGCGGGGAGAAGGTCCATTCCTCTCCCCCTGCCCTCAGCACCGCGTGGCCCTCTCTGTCGCTGTGCAGCCGGGCGCGAGCGGTCACCAGGTGTACGACGACGGCGGGGTCGGGCGGTACGCCCTCGACGTACGGCAGGGAGGGCACGAGGCGGGCCCGGTCGGTGACGTCCCGCATGGTGAGGAAGCGGTCGAGCAGCGTCCCGTCCTCGAACTCCTTCATGACGAGGTCGCCGAGAGACCGCACGAAGTCCGCCTTCTCTTCCTCGGTCCCGAAGCGTGGCAGGTCGCTGCGCACGGTCGTTTCGCGGCGCAGGTCCTCGGAGAGCCACTGGAGGAGGTCGGCTCCGGTCGCCGTCTGCATGCCGCAGGTGAGGTGGAGGGAGTGGACGCCTTCGGAAGCGGCGACCGCGTGCCACCAACCGCGCGGCAGGTACAGCATGTCTCCTGCGTGCAGGACCAGTTCGACGAGCGGCTCGTTCGGCGGCGGTTCGGGGACGTCCGTGTCCCGGTGGAGCGGGGCTTGCCTCGTGGGACCGTGGATGCGCCACCGTTTGGCGCCGTCGAGCTGGAGGACGAGCACGTCGTGGTCGTCCCAGTGGACTCCGAAGCCTTCCTCGGGGGTCCAGGAGGCGTAGGCGTTGACCTGGATGCCGGTACGCAGATGTCGTTCCAGTTCCTGGGCGAGGTGGCCGACGCCCGGGTGCAACTCGTCGATCGCGTCCAGGACGAGGGTGGCGCCCTCGGCGAGGTGGCGGTGCAGTTCGGCGGGCTTGAGCCGGTGCCACACGGTGCTGCGACGGGTGGTGACCGGAACCGAGTAGGCGTGCTGGGGAAGCGCCTCGCCGCCCGCCGAGAGGCGCAGGCGGGGCGGTTCGAGCCGGTGGTGGGTGAGCAGGGCGTTCAGATCGTCCCAGCCGAGCAGGCCGCCGAAGCGACCCGGCTCGCCGGGGAAGTGGCGGTAGGTGCGGCCGTACACCTGGGCGAGGAAGTCCTCGCCCAGGTGCGCGACCACCGCGGGTACGTCGGTGGTCATCGGTTGCGGCCCTTCTCAGTCGTTGCCGTCGGAACGGCCGGTGGAACCGCCGTCCGAGGGCTGCTCGGCCCGCGAGCGGGCGGCGGCGATCCGGCGGCGGGCGACCAGCAGGCCGTGGTCCTCCGGACCACCGTTCGTGGTGACGTTCTGCTCGGGCATGGCTGTGTCTCCTTCGGTGTGGGCGGAAGCGAGCCGGTTGCCCGCTCCCTGGTCATGGCGTCTCCAGCCGCCCCACCAGGCGGTGGCGGCCCGGCCGGAGGCGCCTGTACCTGACTTCGGGACTCATGCATCCGAAGTCAGGTGGTCAGTGATCAGGTGGCAGTGACATGCGCACGGGAGCCGCTGAGCACGCCGCATCCCGGCTCGGCAACCGCCACCGGCTGCCGAGCACCCCCGAACGAAAGATCGCTTTCGCGTGCGGCGGGAGACGGGTGGGACGGCGAAGGCGAGCAACTGCCGACCTCGAACCAGACCGCCTTTCCGCCCGGGGTCGGCCGGACACCCCACCTCTGGGCAAGGCCGGCGACCAACAGCAGTCCGCGCCCGCTCTCCTCGTCCAGGTCGGCCGGCGCCCGCTGCGGGAGAAGGCAGCCTTCCGCGTCCTCGACTTCCAGGCGCACGCGGGTCCCGTCCCAGCTCATCGTGACCTGGCAGCCCTCCCCCGTGTGCACCACGGCGTTCGCGATCACCTCACCGGCCAGCAGCTCCAGCGTCTCGACCGTGTCCTCCGCGAGCGGCAAGTCCCAGGTACGGACGATCGCGACAACCCTGTGACGAGCGGAAGGCACGGAGCCGATGTCGGACGGGACACGGAAGGATGAGGACTTCGGAGCGGGTGTTCGGAACGTCATGGAGGGCGAACCTTCCTGGCGGTGTGCGTCGGGGTTCCACACAACCGCCCACGGCCGACAACGCCCAGAGCACAATGGACGCACCAATGCGGCATCCGTGCGTCACACCCGCACCTCACCTGGGGAAATCCCGCAGCCGCACATCCTCGGCAAGGCAGGCGAGACGGGGAGACAACGTCATGACGTACCACCGCAACGGCCTCGCAGCGCGCCGCCGAACCGTGGGCCTCACCCAAGAGGCCCTCGCCGAGCACATGCAGGTGGACCGCTCCACCATCACCCGCTGGGAATCAGGCCGCACCGCCCCGCAGCCCTGGATGCGTCCACGGCTGGCCCGCCTTCTGCGCGTCAATGCCGAGGGCCTCAATGACCTGCTGACCGCACGGTTACCAGGTGGCACGCAGGAACAGGACGCCCTCGATTACGTGATGCTTCATCCGGACCGCATCGATCTGCCCGCCGTCGCCACCCTTCGTACGCGCTTCGACGACTGCGCCGCTCGTTACGACCATGTGCCTTCGGCCGGCCTCATCGCAGAAGCAGCAGCACATCTCAACCGCATCGACCAGTTCGCCGCCGGCTCCGCCCGCGGACGCGTCCAGAGGGAACTCCACGCCCTGCACGCCGACGCGTGCACCCTCATGGGGCAGTTGGTCTGGGACGCCTCCCAGCGGCGCGACCACACCACCGCGAAGACGTACTACGAGCAGAGCGCCGACCTCGCCCGCCACCTACGGGACACCACTCTCGAAGCCCATGCCTTACTGCGCACCTGCTACGTCGCGCTGTACGGCGCACACGACGCGCAGGCAGGGCTCGCGCTCGCGGAGCAGGCAGCCGAAACCGCCGAGCGCACGAGCCCCGCCCTGACCGGACTGGCGCTCCTGCACGTCGCCGAGGCACACGCCATACTGCGGTCGACCTCGGACTGCGAACGCGCTCTCTCCCGCGCAGAACGCCACCTCGACCACGCGGACGGCAGCGACGCAGCCGCCGACCTGGTGTCGCCCACCCAGTTCGGCCGCCTCGCAGGCTCCTGCTACCTCTCCCTCGGAGACCACCGACGGGCCGAAACCCTGCTGGCCAGCACGGCGGAGAAGCTACGGGACAGGCGAAAGTCACGCGCGATCGTGCTGGGGAACCTTACGCTCGCCCGTATCCGTCAACGCGATGTCGAGGCGGGGGTGGCCAGCCTCACCGAGGCCATCGCCGAGCTGGAGACCACACGCGGAGGCGGCGGCATGAACATCGTCTTCGGAGCCGCCCGCGAACTGCGCCCCTGGCGACAGGAACCCCTCGTCGCAGAGGTCCACGACAGACTGCTCGGCCTGATGACGGCAGCGTAGGAGAGAAGGAGACACCGGTGGCAGCCAACTCCCTGGACCGCGCCAAGCAGGCGGTACGCACGCAGGTCTGGGACGCCCTGACCGCTGCGGACGCCGTCCACGACCCCTCCGTCCACGGCCGTATCCCCCACTTCAAGGGCGCCGAACAAGCCGCGGCCCGACTCGCGGCACTCCCGGCCTGGCAGCGCGCGAGCGTCGTCAAATCCGTACCGGACAAGGCCCAGCTCCCGGTCCGGGCGCGGGCCCTGGAGGAGGGCAAAACCGTCTACATGGCGGTCCCGAAGCTGGCCACCCCCAAGCCCTTCTACCTCCTCGACCCAGCCAACCTCACCGTCCCACCCGCCGAGGCCGCGGCCGGCCGCACCGCCGCCGCCATCGCCCCCACCGTCGAGGTCGACGCCCTCCGACCGCTGGACCTGATCATCCTCGGCAGCGTCGCCGTCCACCGCGACGGCGCCCGCATCGGCAAGGGCGCCGGCTACTCCGACATCGAGTTCGCCCTGCTCACCGAGGCCGGCCTGGTGACGCCGGAGACCCTTGTCGTCACCACCGTCCACGCCCTCCAGGTGACCGACACCCCGATCCCCACCACCGGGCACGACGTCGGCGTCGACCTGATCGTGACCCCCGACGAAACCATCACCTGCCCGAACCCCCACCGCCCGGCAGGAGTCGACTGGTCGGCCCTCACCGCAGAGAAGATCGCCGCAATCCCGGCACTCGCGGCTCGGCAGGGTGTCTGACCACCGAAGTGTCAAGCATCTCCCGGGACCGGACAGACGCCTGAATCCCACTGAACATCGTTCTGGGCCCCTTGGCCATCGTCTTCGGTGCCGTCGCCCGCCGCCAGGCGGCAGTCAGGAACGGCGCCGGAATGGCGAAGGCCGGCATCATCCTCGGCGTCGTCGACGTGGTCCTCTGGCTCGTGCTCCTGGCCGTCGCCACCAGCAACGGCGGATTCAGCTGGTACGTGGGCGGCTAGGTGTACTGACCCGCGGCGTTGTCGACGCGGCTGACGGGTGGGTGGCCGCCGAGGGCGGCGTGCCGGTCCGCGGAATGCGGGGAACCGGGCGATCCGCCCCATCAGGCCGCCGCCTCCCCGCATCTCGGGGAACCTCACGGCCCGTGGCGTCAGTCGGTCCCGGGGTGCTTGCCGGGCCCCTCGGCGCCGGGGGACAACGGAGTGGGTGACAGGGCGGTGTCCTCCTCACCGGGCTCCAGAAGGGTGTCGGCGGCGCCGACGATGAGGCGGTCGGGTGTGCCGACCGCTTCATCGTCCTTGCTGGCGTAGTCGATGCGCGACAGCAGACTGCGCATGGTCTCCAGCCGGGCGCGCCGCTTGTCGTTGCTCTTGACGACGGTCCAGGGGGCGTGGGCGGTGTCCGTGGCGCGGAACATGTCGACCTTCGCCTCGGTGTAGTCGTCCCAGAGGTCCAGCGACGCCAGGTCGGTGGGCGAGAGCTTCCACTGGCGCACCGGGTCGACCTGCCGGATCGCGAAGCGCGTGCGCTGCTCGGAGCGGGACACGGAGAACCAGAACTTCACCAGCAGGATGCCGTCGTCGACCAGCATCCGCTCGAAGGCCGGGCACTGGTCGAGGAACAGCTCGTACTCGTCCTTGGAGCAATATCCCATCACGCGTTCCACGCCGGCCCGGTTGTACCAGGAGCGGTCGAAGAAGACGATCTCCCCGGCCGTCGGCAGGTGCGCGACGTACCGCTGGAAGTACCACTGGCCCGTCTCGCGCTCGGTGGGTTTGTCGAGGGCGACCACGCGTGCGCCACGCGGGTTGAGCCGCTCGGTGAGCCGTTGGATCGTGCCGCCCTTGCCCGCCGCGTCACGCCCCTCGCACACGACGACCAGGCGTGCGCCGGTGTCCTTGACCCACCGCTGGAGCTTGAGCAGCTCGATCTGCAGGATGCGCTTGGTCCGCTCGTACTCCTTGCGGCTCACCTTGCGGTCGTACGGATGGTTCTCCCGCCATGTCCGGAGGGGACGCCCGTCCGCGTCCAGCACGATCGGCTGCTCCCGCCGACTGGCATCCACAGTCAGCCCGTCCAGCAGCCTGTCCCCGTCTTCGGCGTCTTCGACGTCTTCGGCGTTCATCACCTGGCTCCCCGCTCGGTTCGCGCAGCCGGTCAGAAGGGCATGCGGCCGCGGAAGCGGCGGCCTGCCGAACTGCTGCGGCTCACCGCACGCGAACCGGTGTGGAAGGGCTTGCTGAAGAGCCGGCCCAGGATGCCGGGCGCCTTGCCGCCGACCCGCGCCCCGGCACCGAGCGTACGTTGCGTGCCGCGTTCGGGACGGCGGGAGAGACGGGGAACGAGGAAGGCCAGGACGGCCAGGACCACACACACGGCGATGACGGCGACGACTACCATGCTCGGCTCCCTTCGCTGGTGGACGGACATACAGATGCCCCGTCCCGCCCCGCACATGTGAGCAGCGAAGGCTCCGGACCGGGGAACCGCTGCGCGCTCCCCGGCTGCGCCGCCCGAGTCAGCTCTCGGTCCCGGCGGGTTCCTCGCCGGGACGGTCGACGACCGCGTCGACGACCGTGCTCGGCAGGTGCAGGAGATCCTCACCCGGCTCGGTGTCGAGGTCCTGGGGATCAGTTCTCCGCCACGCTGAACCATTCGGTGCCGCCGACCAGGTGCTCGTAGACGGGCCGGCCCTGGCTGCCGCTGGTGCGGAACGGTTTTCCGTGGTCGTCGATCCGTGTGGTTCCCTGACGGCCGCCGCTGGACCACTGCAGCTCCACGTACCAGTTCACATCGTGGGTCCGGGCACGGGCGGTGATGTACAGCACCTCGGGATCGGACCGGCTGACCTTGTAGGGGAAACCGCGCTGGCCGGCCTTCGGCACGACGACGGGGTGACCGGCGTCGAGGTCCGTGTCGAACGACCTCGTCTCCACGCCTCCGCCGCAGCCCGACGACCCCAAGTACGCGTTCCAGGCCGGGGGCGCGCCCGAGCTGACCACGCGGACGTGCAGGGACTCGATGACGACGGTTTCGTCCCCGGTGCCCTGGACGGTCAGCGCCACCCGCTGCCGGTCGGCGGCGACGGCGCCGTGCGCCTTCACCCAGCCCGGCACGTCCTGCCCCATCACCGGCGGCGAGACTTCGTCGGCGGGCCGGTCGATCAGGTACTTCCCCTCGCACTGCGGGTCGTCCCAGGCATAGGTGCGGGTGCTCACCGTGAGCGGGACCTCGTCGCTGTCCTGGGCACGGCCCGTGTCGGTGCTGCGTGCCGACGGTTCGGTGTCGGGCGTTCCGGGGACCGGGTCCGGGGCCGGGGAGCGGCCGGGGTGCGCGGAGGGGGACGTGGGCCCCGCCGGGCGCGGCGTGGTGGCGGAGGAGGCCGGTTCCTCGGAGGAGGTCACGGTGTCGGCCGGCCGGCCGTTCTCCGCCGGCTCCGTCCCCCCGTCCTTCAGGCCGATCGTGAGCGCGGTGGACACGGCGACGACGACGGCGGTGCCCGCCGCGATCAGGGCCCACCGCCTGCGGGCGGTCCAAAGGGGCGCCGGAGTGCGGCGAGTCGGGGCAGCCGCCTTTGGCGCCGGTTCGGTGGCGGACTCGGAAGGGCCCCCGGGATCGCTCATGGAAGTGGGCGCGGTTGCGGGTGGGGGTACGGGCGCGGGCGGGGTGCCCGGCACGACCTCCGGCCGGGGTCGGTCCCCCGTGCGTGCCTGCGCGGAGTGGAGCTCCGGGCCCGGGCCGGGCGCGGGCGCTCCGGACCGGTCCGTGGAGCCCGGCTCCGTGTCCGCCGTGGCCCGCCGGGCGCGTTCCCGTGCCGCGTCCGCCAGGACCCAGCGCCGGTGTAACTCGACCCGTTCCTCGGGAGTCGCCCGGCACACCTGGGCGAAGCGGGAGACGGCCGCGTTGTCGGCCGGCACGCTTTCCCCCTTGCAGTACCGGTGCAGCGTCGAGGTACTCATGTGCGCCCGCTTCGCCAGGGCCTCGTAACTCAGTCCGGATCGCTGTTTCAACTCGCGCAGCAGCGCCGCGAAATCAGCGATCTCCTCAGCCGCCCCCACCGGTCCCCCATTCCGTTCGGCATCCCACGAAGGTCACGTTTCCCCAGGTCAGAGCCGGTCACGCATCCCAGCGTCCCAAAACTCCCGATGGAATGGCGAAGGGGACGCCGTATGGCACAGCCTTGGGCCATCCAAGCACGGCGCTTCGCCGGACACGGTGATCCGCCCCGCTCAATTCCCCTTTCACGGGCCGCCCTTCCGGCGTGCCCACCCGCACTCCCGCCACACGGCACGGCCAGGACAAAACCGGTCGGCCGGTCAGCCGACCGACACGGTTCACCACCAAAAAATCATCTTCCTGATGTTCAGAGAAAGCAGTCCACTCATGCGTATCGCCACTCGTTTCGCCTCTCGCACGACCGCCTCCATGGTCGTCGCCGCCACCCTCGCGCTCGTCGGCTTCCAGACCGCCGGGCAAGCGGCCTCCGCCGCCACGGCGAAGGCCTCCTCGGCCGTCACCTGCACCACGGCGAACACCAAGCTGACCGTCACCGAGGCGCCCCGCCCGATCAACCACCTGCTGCTCAAGGCCACCAACACCGGCACCAAGCCCTGCTACGCCTACAGCGCCCCCTACCTGAGGGCCGGCACCGACGCCCAGGCCCCGCTGCCGTGGGCTCGGGAGACCACGCCGCAGTCCGTGGTGGTGCTCGAGCCCGGTCAGTCCGCTTACGCGGGCATCACGACGTTCTCCCCCGACGGCGAAGGGGGCAGCACCGCGAAGACCCTGGGCGTGTTCCTCGCCGACAAGAAGGGCAACGCGACCGACCAGGAGAAGACCCTGAAGCTGCCGAACGGCGGTGTCTTCTTCAACAGCGCCGCCACCGTCACCTACTGGCAGGACAACGCGGCGGACGCCCTCTCCTGGTAGCCGCCCTGACGTCCCACGACACAACCGCCGTCCGGCCTCACCGCCGGGCGGCGCAGGTCGGCACGAGGAGGGGGCGCCCCCGGCCGGCCCTCACATCCTCGTGAACGGCAATCCGGCCTCGGCCGTCAGCGGCGCACCTCAGCCGGGTCCCGTGGGCGAACCGACTGCCACCCGCGGCACCCCCGTCGACAAGGAGCGCGCAGCTGGCGACCCGGTGCGACACGGTTCAGATCGGTTCCGGTTGCGGTTCCGGTCGTCGCGCCGGTGCGGCCCCCGGTTCCCACGCCGCGGTGGTCCGTACGTAGCCGTGGATCACGGAGGTCATCGCCAGCACGAGCAGGGGCCCGGACACCCACGGGTGCTCGGCCATCTCCAACGGCAGGAAGCGGTAGGACAGCAACAGCGCGGCGAAGACCGCCGCTCCGTGAGCGACCAGCCGGATCCCCGATCGGTCCCAGCCGCGGTCGAACGACCGCAGAGCCGCCTCGACCGTGAGCACGAACACCACGCCGGCGATGAGGTCCACGCCGTAGTGGTAGCCGAAGCCCAGCGTCGCGGCGAGCGTGGCGATCAGCCAGAACGTTCCCGCGTACCGCAGGACGCGCGGGCCCTTCCGGGTGTGGATGAAGAGCGCGGCAGCCCACGCCGTGTGCAGGCTGGGCATGCAGTTCCGCGGGGTGATCCCGTCGAACGGCATGGGGTGCGGGGTGTCGATCGGCGGCGGCGTCCGCGGCCACAGGTCGGCCACCGCCCAGTGCTCGCTGGACGGAATGTCCGGCGCCCACAGGCTGACCGCCGCCCAGTGATCGGTGCCGGCGCCGTAGGCGAAGAGCGGTCCGACCACCGGGAAGACCATGTAGAAGGCCGGCCCGAGGAGTCCGATCACCAGGAAGGTGCGCACCAGGTGATGGCCCGGGAAGCGGCGCTCGACCGCCACGCCGCGCAGTTGGTACAGCGCGACGACGACCGCGGCCACCGCGAGCTGACCGTAGACGATGTCGAGGAGGTTGAAGCCGATGGGGCCGGTGGCGGTGACGATCCGGCCCACCAGCCACGACGGATCGCCCAGCGCGTGATCGGCTGTCGCCACGTACTGGTCGAGCACCGTCGGGCGGGTCTTCGAGGTGATGAGCAGCCAGGTGTCGCCGGTCTTGCGGCCGGCCACCAGCAGCAGGCCCAGCCCGACGCCCTTCAGCAGCAGGACGCGTTCCCGGCCGGTGCGGCGAGTGACCGCGACGACCGCGTGGCCCAGGATCACCCACAGCGCGCCGTTGCCGAAGGGGTGGCCGCCGGTCGTCCCGGCGTCCGTCGCCCACCGGACCAGCCAGAAGGCGACGTCGATGCCGATCGCCGCACCCACCGCGACAAACCGCTGCCGCCAGGTGAGGACCACCGTCATCAACGCCATGGCGGCGTACAGCAAGCCGCCCGACTTGGGGGCGAACACCAGCTCCCGCACCTGGCCGGCGATCGGCCCCGGCAGGCCGTGGCGACGCGCGGTGAACTCCATCAGGACGAGGAGTCCGAGGGCCGCGACACCCGCCACGGCCCAGAGTCTCGCCCGTGGTCGACGCATCGCAGAGAACGCGGTTCTCTGGTCTATTCGCGAAAAGTCCCGTGGTGGCATGTGTCTCACTTCTGGCTTCTTTGTCAGACGTTGATCATGTCAGGGCAAGTTTCGCTTGTTCCTTTCCGGCCGGAACCGCTTTCCCTCCACGAAGAGCCGCCCGTCGAAGCAAGACGGAAAGAGCACAGCCCGGGTTGCGACGGGTCCGTCGCCGTCGCGGGCGACGCCCGTGGAAACCCGCGGTGCAAGAGTGGTGACGGTGATGTCACCGACGGCGTGGGCGGCCGTCACGTCCTTGAGCGGGACGAGTTGGCCGTGTCGTCACGAGTGGTCATCGGGGTCCCCCACGCGAGCGAAGCCGAGCGCGGAGGAGGTCGACGAGCCGACCCGGCAGTTCCTGCACGGTGGAGTCGGTCACGCCTCTCCTGCTCTTCGTCGGTTCCCTGCCGGGCAGTCGGGCCCGGTCAGTGCGCGGCAGCCGCCCTGGTGAGTGCGTCTGCAGCCGTCTCGATGTCGGCCGTCGCAGTCCAGCGCCCCAGGGAGAACCGCAACGTTCCGAGCGCCTGCTTGCTGTCCAAGCCCATGGCGGTCAGGACCGGGGAAGGAATGTGGGTGCCGCTGTGGCAGGCCGAACCGGTGGAGGCGGCGATCTCGGGTATGGCGGAGAGGAGTTCGTTTCCGAGGACTCCGTCGACACTGACGTTCAACGTGTTCGGCAGGCACTCCTTCTCGGGGCCGTTGAGGTGGAGGCGGGCCGGCAGAGCCGTTGCCAGTCGCTGGTGGAGGTCGTCGCGCAGACCTGCGATCCGGGCGGATGCGCCGTCGGCGAGTTCGGCTGCGGCGAGCTGTGCGGCGGCGCCCAGGGCTACGTTCTCCGTCCCGGCACGCAGCCCGCGCTCCTGTCCGCCGCCGTAGACGACCGGCTCAAGGTTCACGCCGTCACGCACGTACAGCGCGGCAGCGCCCTTCGGGGCGTACATCTTGTGTCCGACCAGGGTGGGCAGGTCCACGCCCAGCACCGAGACATCGAGGGGGACCTTCCCTACCGCCTGGGCGGCATCGCAGTGGAACAGGGCGCCGAACTCATGGGCCGGTACTGCGAGTTCGGTGATCGACTGGAGGGCTCCGGTCTCGTTGTCGGCAGCCATCACCGACACCAGCACCGTGTCGTCGGTGAGCGCGGCGGCCAGCGCGGCGGGGTCGACCAAGCCGTCGCGGTCGACCGGCGGCACGGTCACGCGTACGCCGTGCAGGCGCTCCAGCACACGGCAGGTCTCCAGGGCCGCCGGGTGCTCGGTGACCTGCGTGATCACATGTGGGCGGGGCGGCCGGAGGCGAGGACCGCGCCGCGCAGCGCGAGCAGGTCCGCCTCAGAACCGGAGGCGGTGAACACCATCTCGTCCGGGCGGGCACCGATCAGGCCGGCGACCTGCGCGCGGGCCGCCGACAGGGCAGCCTTCGGCTCGGCGCCGTAGGGGTGGCTGCTGGAGGGGTTGCCGAAGAAGTCCGTCAGATACGGCGCCATCGCCTCCGCGACCCGTGGATCGGCGGGCGTGGTGGCGTTGTAGTCCAGGTGGACCGGCCCACCGGCCGGCCCCGGATGTCCCGGCACGGAGCTGCCGGTCATGCCAGGTCCCCGGCATCGACGGGCAGATCGGCCAGGCGCCACTCCAGCATGCCGTCGTCCAGGCGGATCGCCCGCCGTCCGCGACCGGTCAGCAGCCGCACGGCGTCGTAGGCGAGCACGCAGTACTCGCCGCGGCAGTACACGACGATCTCCGTCTCCTCGGGCAACTCATTGATCCGGTCGGCCAGTTCGTCGACCGGAATGGAGCGCGCGCCGGGAATGTGTCCGGCGAGGTACTCCTCGATCGGCCGGACGTCCAGCACCACCACATCCCCGGCCGCCACGCGGGCGCGCAGCTCCTCGCGGCTGACCTCCCCTGCGCCGCCCTCCCCGAGGTAAGCGTCCCGGGCTGTGGGTACGGCTGCCTGGTGGGCTTCGGCGACCTTGCGCAGCAGCGCGAACAGCCGGGCCACGTCGTCGCCGGCGAGCCGGTAGTGGATGCGCACGCCCTCACGGCGGGTGGCGACGAAACCGGCCTGCTTGAGGATCTGCAGATGCGCCGAGGCCGTCGTCAGGTTCAGCCCTGCCGCCTTGGCCAGCGCGTCGACCGTGCGCTCGCCCTGGGCCAGCAGATCGAGCAGTTCCAGGCGCTTTCCGCTGGCCAGCGCCTTGCCGCTGGCTGCGAACGCGTCGTACAGCTGCGCCTTCGTGCCGGCCGTGGTGTTTCCCGCCATGACATCCTCCATAAATCCATGGAATAGTGTAAGTGACGGTAAAGGCACACGCCCCTCGCATCCGAACCTTGGAGAACCCGATGGGCTTCGCCGACGACCACCTGATACCCCTGGTCGACGAAGGCCTGGGCAACAGCGCCTACCTCGTCGACCTCGGCGACGGACGCGCCCTGGCCGTGGACGCCGGCCGCGACCTGCGCACCCTGCGGGAGGCCGTCGAGCGCCGCGGCTTGACCGTGGCGTACGCGGCGGACACCCACCTGCATGCCGACTTCCTCTCCGGAGCCGTCCAGCTCGCCCACGACCAGGACGCGACCGTACTGGCCTCCGCCGCCGGACACCGCGCCTTCCCCTACCGCGGTCTGTCCGACAGCGACGAGGTCGACCTGGGCGGCCTGACGCTGCGGGCCCTGGCCACTCCCGGCCACACGGACGAGCACCTGTCCTTCCTGCTCCTGGACGGCTCCCGCAAACTCGGTGTCTTCACCGGCGGCTCACTGATCGTCAACTCCGCCGCCCGCACCGACCTCCTCGGATCCGAGCGGACCGAGGAACTGGCACGCGCCCAGTACCGCTCACTCGAGCGCCTCGCCACGCTGCCGGACAGGGTCGCGGTGTGGCCCACCCATGGCGCGGGCTCCTTCTGCTCGGCCCCGCCCGGCAGTGAACGCACCTCCACCATCGGCGTGCAGAAGCAGAGCAACCCGCTGCTGGCCGCCCCGGACGAGAACACCTTCGTACGCCGACTGCTGGACGGTCTGGGCAGCTACCCGGCCTATTTCAACCGGCTCGCAGACGCCAACCGCCGCGGCCCCGCCGTCCTCACGTCCGCTCCGATGCTGCCTGCCCTCGGCGCCGAACAGGTCATGTCCCTGCTAGCCGACGGCGGATACGTCGTCGACGTGCGCCCCGCAGCCGACTACGCGGCCGGCCACATCCCTGGATCCCTGTCCATCCCCCTGCACGGCCAGTTCGCCACCTGGCTGGGATGGCTGCTGCCCGACACTGCTCCGCTCGCCTTCGTCACCGATGACGACCAGGACCTGAACGAGATCGTCTGGCAGGCGTACAAGATCGGATATGAGCGTCTCGCCGGACGTCTGGCTGGTGGCATGACCGCCTGGCTGGCCGACGACAACCGGCAGACCACCACCGCGTTCGTCACCGCCGACCGCGCCGAGGACCGCCCCTACCTCGACGTACGGCAGGAAGCGGAGTTCGCCGCCGGGCACGTCCCCGGCGCCGTGCACATCGAACTCGGCGGTCTCGCCGCTCACACCGTCGACGCCCCCGTGAGGCCGGTCGTAGCCTGCGGGCACGGCGAGCGCGCCATGACCGCCGCCAGCCTCCTCGAACGCGCGGGCCACACCGACATCGCCGTACTCGACGGCGGACCGGCCGACTACGCAGCCGTCCAGGGCCGCCGGCTCACCGAAGGCAGCGCCCGGTGAGCTTCACCACCGAGGCCGCCACCCGGCCCGTCCGCCTCGGCCTACGGGAGAACTGGCTCCAGTTCACCCTGCTGGTCACCGTCAACATCTGCGTCGGCGGCCTGGTCGGCCTGGAACGCACCACCGTCCCACTCATCGGCACCGAGACCTTCGGCATCACCAGCGACCTGGCCGTCTTCTCCTTCATCATCGCCTTTGGTGTCACGAAGGCGATGACCAACCTCGCCGCCGGCGCGCTGACCGCCCGCTTCCGCCGCAAGCAGCTCCTCGTCACCGGTTGGCTGATCGGCACCCCCGTCCCCTTCGCCCTCGCCTGGGCGCCGTCCTGGGGCTGGATCGTCGCCGCGAACGTCCTGCTCGGCCTCAACCAGGGCCTGACCTGGTCAATGACCGTCAACATGAAGATCGACCTGGTCGGCCCGGCCCGCCGCGGCCTGGCCACCGGCCTGAACGAGGCCGCCGGATACACCGCGGTCGGCGTCACCGCCCTGCTCACCGGCTACCTGGCCACCACCCACGGCCTGCGCCCCACCCCCGAACTCATCGGTGTCGTCTTCGTCGCCGCCGGCCTCGCCCTGGCCCTGGTCGTCCGCGACACCGCCGCCCACGTCGCCCTGGAAATCGCCCAGCACACCAAGCCACTGCCCAGCGACGAAGGCATCGGTCTCAAGGCGACCTTCGCCCTCACTTCCTTCCGTAACCGCTCCCTGCGCGGCGCCAGCCAGGCCGGCCTGGTCAACAACCTCAATGACGGCCTGACCTGGGGCGTCTTCCCACTCCTCTTCACCGACCACGGCCTCGGCCTCGCCGCCGTCGGCCTGATCAAGGGGCTCTACCCGATCCTGTGGGGGCTCGGTCAGATCCCTACCGGTCACCTCGCCGACCGCATCGGCCGCAAACCGCTGATCGTCTACGGCATGCTCGTCCAGGCCGTCGGCTTCGTCCTCGCCCTGGCCCTCCTCGACCGCCCCCTGCTGGCCGGCATCCTCTCAGCGGTGTTCCTCGGTATCGGCACCGCCATGGTCTACCCGGCCCTGATCGCCTCCGTCTCCGACCACGCCCACCCCGCCTGGCGCGCCAACGCCCTGGGCACGTACCGCTTCTGGCGCGACATCGGCTACGCCGCCGGCGCACTGGTCGCCGGCATCCTGGCAGACGCCCTCGGCCTGAACGCAACCGTCGTCGCGGCCGCCGTCCTCACCGCCGCGTCCGGACTGCTCGCCGCGCGCTGGATCACCGACCACCGGGCAGCATCTGGGTGATGCGCCACAGGCGACGCGGCAGCTCGCCTTCCTCGAAGGCGAACACACAGCACGGAAGTCGCGTCGGTCGAGGGGAGGACCGCGTGGATGTCACAGTCCGCGGTGAGGACCACGTTCACCGCGTCAGTGAGGTCCAGGTCGAGCACGCTGCGGCGGACACGGACCGACCGGGCGGCGCCCAGGTGGTCCTCCGTGACCTCCGGCATGACGGCACGGCTCCGGGTGCGCCGAGTCAAGGGCGGCCAGAGGCCGAACGTATCGGCAGTGACAACGCTTACGCGGCAGTTCCGGGATGCGGGGCCGGAGCCCGCCTCCCGGTCGACCGCGTCCACAATCGCGTCACGGGCCTCCGCCCTGGACGGCGTACGACCCGAGCCCTTCCGGTGTCGCCCGACAGCGTCGCGAAACGGCCGGTTCGACCGGCTGGTGCCCACGCCCCGGCGGCTCGCCGCCGCGGAGCCCCCACTGACCACGACGCCCGGGACAGGGCGCCACGGGCCGGCCTGCCGGGACCACACGCCCCCCAGCGGCCGACAGGGCCGACAGGGGGTCGCGTGACGCCCTGAACCCTATGCCTCCTGAGTGGGGCGGCGGCGCCTCCCGGTGCCGGCGGCGAAGACCGCACCCATGGCGAGGGAGAGGGCGGCGCCGCCGATGGCCCAGGTGGTGGCGGCGTCGGCGCCGGTCTGGGCGAGCTGGCCACCGGTGGTGGTCGGGGTGCCGGTGGTGCCGGTGGTGCCGGTGTCGGTGACCTGCTGAGCACCGCCGGTGGCGGGCTCGGGGTCGTTGCCGGTGGTACTGCCGGTGGTGTCGTCCCCGGTGGCACCGGTGGTGTCGTCCCCGGCGCCACCGGTGTCGCCGGTTTCGTCGCCGGGCTCACTGCCTCCGTCGGGGGACGCAGCGACGATCTTCGTGGGATAGGTCATCGTCTCGGACGTGAACCACGTGTCTGTGCCCTCGTGGTAGGTGAAGCCGACGGTGTGGAGCTTCAGAGGACCCGGCGCCGCGTCCTCGGTGAAGCGCATCCGCAGCTTGACCTCGGTCTTCTCGTCCGCGTCGAGCGGAAGCCCGCCGACGCTCATGCTGTGGACCTCCTCCGACCCGTCGACCTCGACCGGGTACCAGCCCTCGACGCCGTTCTCGTCCAGGCCGTAAGCCTCGATCTTGATCTGGGAGGCCTCGAGCCAGGCGCCCTGTCCCAGCCCGCGTGTCATGTTCAGACCGACGACGTACCCGTACTCGTCGACGGCTCCCCGGCCGGTGTTGTCGACGTGCATCGTCAGCTCGGTCCAGTCGGCCCCGGCGGTGAAACCGGAGGCCGGGACGCCGTCCAGCGTCAGCTTCGCACCCTCGGCGTCGACCTCGCCTTCCCCGCCCTCGCCGTCCGGCGCGGCGTCACCGATCGCGCTCTGGTACCAGTTCGCGGCCGACACGACGTCACCGTCCGCGTTGCCGCCCTGGCCGGTGGTGTACAGCTCGATCGGGACCTGCGGAGCGTCGGAGGTGAAGCCGATCCGCACGCTCAGGTACATCTCCTCGTCGGAGGCGACGTCGAATTTCCCGAACTCGATCTCGAAGACCCCGGGCCCGCGGTCGAGGCGAAGCGCCGCCGGACGCCACCTGCCGTCCGAGCCCTGTACCTCGGCCGTGATGTGCGAGGACTTCAGCGCGCCGGTCTCCTCGGAGATGCCGAGGGCCGGAACGTAACCGGACACCGAGGCACGGTCCCCGTTGTTGACCAGCACGGTCAGCTCCTGCAGGCTCCCGCCGGGCTCGAAGCTCGTCGGGACCTGCCAGTCCCGCATCCAGATCTCCGGGCCCTCGGTGAAGCCCGCGGAGACGACGTCGGTGTCGGTCGCGCCCTCCTTGGACGCGGAGTCCGGCACCTCGACCGGCGGGTTCTCCTGGGCGAGTGCGGGCGTGGCCGTGAGGACGGTCGGGCCGACCACGGCGGCAGCCGCAAGGACGGCCATGCGTCTCAGCTTCATGTACTTCCCCTCCAATGCGTCCGGGCACCGGGCCCGGCCCCCTACGTCCATGATCGGCACAGGCTAGCCCCCGGGTCTGACGCTCCGGGGAAGGGGGGACGAAGGTAACGACGCAGGTAACGAAGGCACTACGACGGCGCTCGCTCCCTTGTGGCACAGAGCTCAAGCGCTTACGAGGCCGGGAGCGACGGAACCCCGAGGGCGGTCCCGACGGCGGGGCGCGCCTCTTCGTCAAGGTCTCCCCTTCGCACCGGCCTCCCGGGCGACGTCTGTTCGGCGGACTCGTGGACGGCGTGGATCCTGCCGACCTTCTCCTCGGTCGAGGTGTGCGACTGGAGGTTGACGTCGGCCGCCTGCGCGGTCAGCGCGACAGTCAACGGGGCAAAAACGCCCCCGTCAGGAAGCAGGACGGGGAGACACCACACCGCCTGACGACCCGTCGGCCAGTCGCCCTTCACCGCACCCGTTCCCTTGCCTGCCCGCCCGACAGGGGTCCCGCACCCGGCGCCCCGTGGGTCGGCGTACCCAAGTGGGAAGGCGGCAAAGAAAGTTCACGGAACGTCACTCTTCCGTTGCGGTGAATCGAAGATACGATCTTCAAACAACCTCTGGTGCAGAAGTGGTTCCTCCATGAAGACGATGCCCGACCCGGGCCATGCCGACGGTGCGTCCGGGGCTTCACGCCCCCGTACCGCCGCTCCCCCGGTCCTCCCCCCGTCGCACAGCTCTTGACGTCCTACGCCTCGCGCCCACCGGACACCGACCCACCGCCGACTCAAAGGTTTTCCATGGCTCGTTCCCCCGCGTCCCCTCCCGAACCCCGAGGGAGCAGATCCCTTTGGGCAGTGGCTCTGGTGCTCACGCTCCTCGCGTTCTCGGCGGCCGTGGTGCCCGTCGCCCGCATCGGCGTGGCCGCGGCCGTGGCCCATGCGGCCGTTTCCCTTCTGGCCCTCGGCTGCCTCGTCCGCCTGAGCGGGCAGCACCGGGCAAGCGCGGCGGAGGCGGCACGCCTGCACACCGAGATACGTGAGCGGGAGGCGGAGGCCGCGCGCCGCGATGCCCACTGGCACGCGTATGTGCGCAAGCAATCCGGTGCGGCCCTCCAGGAAGCGGAGTTCCTCGTGGCGAAGCGGCTTCCCGCCGCTCTTGCCAGGAACGAGGTCCCCTCGTCGCCGAAGAGCGAGGAGCCGCTGGTGGTGGAGCTCTCCCAGTGGTTCGACAAGCTGCTCTCGGATGTGTCCGAGGCGATCGACGACCGTGAGGAGTCGCAGCGCATCGCGCTGGTGGAGCTGGCGAGCCGGATTCAGACCTCGGCGCACCGGATCCAGGCCACGATCACGGGTGTGGCGGAGCGCCACCCCGGCGACTCGGGCCTGCTCGAGGCCACGATGCAGGTGGACCACGCGGCGACGCAGCAGGCCAGGCACGCCCAGAGTCTCAAGGTGCTGTGCGGGGAGTGGCCCGGCCAGCAGTGGCAGAAGCCGCTGGCGCTGGTCGACGTGGTGCGCGCCGCTTCGGGCCGGATCGTCTCGTTCAAGCGTGTCGAGGTGACCGGCGATCCCGATGTCGGCATCACCGCGTCGGTGGTCGAACCCCTGATCCATCTCGTCGCGGAACTGCTCGCCAACGCGACCGAGTACTCACCGCCGAGGACCAGCGTGTCGGTCACCGTGCGCACGGTGCAGCGCGGCGCGGTCATCGAGGTGGACGACGGCGGCCTGGGCCTGGACGAGTACCGGCTGACCGAGGCGCGCGAGATCGTCTCGGGCCGCCGCCTTCTGGGCGTCGGAGACGTCGGCGAGATCCCGCAGACCGGTTTCGCGGTGGTCGGCCGCTTCGCGCACCGGCACGGCTTCGGCGTCGACCTCGGTCCGTCACCGTACGGTGGCGTCCGCGCGGTGATCCTGGTGCCTCTCGAGCTCCTGAAGGCCCTCGAACCCGCCGGGGCGCCCGGCGGGCGCGTGCTCCCCGCACAGCCCCCTGCTCCACCGGTGCCGACGCCTCCGGCCACCGCGCCCTCCCCCGAGTCCCCGCCGGCCGCCGCCTCCGATCACGCCGTTCCCGCACAGGCCCCGGAGCCCGCCGCCGAGCCCGCCCCGTCGGCCGGGCCGCCCCCGCCCGCCACGCGTGCTCCGGGCGCCCGTCACCGCCGGCTGCCCCAGCGCCGGTCGCGGCGTGACGGGTACGTCCCCGCGGTGGAGGAGGCGCCGACCGCCGTCACTCCGCCGGGTTCGCCGGAGGACGCGGGCGACTGGATGGAGCAGTTCTTCGAGGGCGGCCGGACCGCGTCCCCCTCGACCGGATCCGCGCCCCCGCCGTCCGGAGCCGTGCCTCCGGACCCCACCTCGTACGGCCCCCCGTACAGCACCTCCCCCGACCCCGATTCCCCGGAAGGACAGATGTGAGCATGCATTACGTGGAGAACCCCGAGCAGCGCGGCTGGATGATCTCCGAGGTCACCGCGGTGCCCGGCGTACGGCTGGCGATCGTCTTCAGTTCCGACGGTCTGCTGCTGGCCAACTCGGAGGGCGTGGACCGTGACCTGGCCGACCGGCTGTCGGCGAGCTGTTCGGGTCTTCAGTCGCTCGGCCGTGGTCTCGGGCGGGAGTTCGGTGAGGACGGCGGCACCGTGCACCAGCAGATGGTGGAGTTCAACGGGGGTTTCCTGTTCATGCGCAGTGCCAGCGGCGCGCATCTCGCCGTGGTGACGGGACCGGTGGTCGACCCCAAGCTCGTCGCGCGGCAGATGCAGGCGCAGGTGATGAAGATCGGCGCGCACAACCTCAGCAGCCCGCCGCGCCAGGGCTCCGCGTGAGCGGGTCGGGAGAGGGCTTCACGAACGGCGCATTACGCCCGTACGTGATCACCAAGGGGCGCTCCCGGCCCTCCCGCAACACCATCGGCGTCGAAACACTCCTGATCGCGGTCGACCCTCCCCGGGCCCTCCCCCTCTCCGCCACCAGGGAGGAGATCGCCCTCGTGCGGATGTGCGAGCGACTCCTGTCGCTGGTGGAGGCCGCCGCCCATCTCCACCTGCCCGTCAGTCTGGTGAAGGTGCTGGCGTCCGACCTCGTCGACAGCGGACACCTGTCCGCGCGCTCCGGTGTTCCACGGGCCGCACAGCCCGACAAGCAACTGCTACAGGAGGTACTGGATGGTCTCCGTCGGCTCCGCTGACCGTTACTTGCCCGACACGGTGCAGCAGGCCGTCAAGATCCTCGTCGTGGGCGCGTTCGGCGTGGGCAAGACGACGTTCGTCGGGTCCGTCAGCGAGATCGAACCGCTGCGCACGGAGGAGGTCATGACGGAAGCGAGTGTGGGCGTCGACGAACTGGCCGGTCTGGAAGGCAAGACGACCACCACCGTCGCCATGGACTTCGGCCGTGTCACGCTCAGCTCCCGGCTGGTCATGTATCTGTTCGGAACCCCGGGACAGCGGCGGTTCTGGGATCTGTGGGAGGGGCTGGCCGAGGGCGCGCTGGGGGTGCTCGTGCTGATCGACACCCGCCGACTGGAGGACAGCTTCGACGTCCTGGAGCAACTGGAGATCCGGGGACTGCCGTTCGCGGTGGCGGTCAACCAGTTCCCGGACAGTGAGATGTACTCCGACGAGGAGCTGCGCGGCGCACTCGATCTGCTCCCGGAGACACCCATCGTGACCTGCGACGCCCGCGACCGGACCTCATCGGCCGATGCCCTGATCACCCTGGTGCAACACGTGTCGGGCATGGGCGCGGCGGGGGCCGCCTCGTGAGCATGCTGCCGCCGCCGGGGTGCCCGGCGCACGCACACCACGGCACCGGTCCGGTTCCGCTCGCCGCCGTGGTCGGGTCCTCCGATCCGCGTGCGGTGTACCGCGACCTCCGCGAGAAGTGGGGCAGCGTCGCGAAGGTCGAGCTGGAGCCGGGTGTGCCCGCCTGGCTGGTGATGGGGTACCGGGAGATGCTGACCATCACCCGGCAGGAGCAGTTGTACTCCCGCGACGCCCGCAACTGGCGCGATCTCAACGAGGGGATCGTCCCGCCGTATTCGGGGCTCCTGCCGATGATGGGCTGGCGTGCCAACGTCATCGGGGCCGACGGCCCCGAGCACCGGCGCCTGCGCAAGCCCCTCGACGACGGCATCGCGCGGATGGACCAGCGCAGGGTGCGTCGTGAGGTGGAGGCGCTGTGCACGGAGCTGATCGCGGCGTTCTCCGAGCGCGGCAGCGCCGATCTGGTCAACGAGTACGCCACGATCGTCCCGATGCTCTCCCTCGCCTCGCTGTTCGGCCTGGACAGCGTGGAGGGCCGCGAACTGCTCGACGCGCTCATCGCCCTGTTCGGCAGCGCGGACGACTCCCAGGCGGGCAACCGCACCTTCGAGCAGATCCTCCTCGACACGGTGCGCGAGCGTCGGCGGAATCCGGCCGACGACATGACGACGGTCTTCATCAACCACCCGAACCTGCGCAACGAGGCGGAGCGGTTGCAGTCGATCGTCGTGATGATCTCCGCGGGCAACGAGACGGTCACGGCGTGGATCTCCCACACGCTCCGTCTCATGCTCACGGATCCGCGGTTCGCCGCCCGGCTGCACGGCGGACAGCTCGGCGTGGACGACGCACTCGACGAGGCGCTGTGGCGCGATCCGCCCATGAACAACATGCCCGCCCGGTACGCGCTCCACGACACCGAGCTGGGAGGCCGGCTCATCCGCCGCGGCGACTGCCTCATCCTCGGGCTCGCCGCCGCGAACGACGATCCGGAGGTCCGGCAGGACGGTCCGGACGACGGGTGGGGCAACCGCTCTCATCTGGCCTTCTCCGCGGGCCCGCACATGTGTCCCGCACAGGTGCCCGCACGGCTGATCACCCGTACCGCGGTGCAGACCGCTCTGCATCTGCTGCCGGACATGAGACTCGCCGTCTCCGCGGACGAGCTGGCCTGGCGCCCCTCTCCCTGGACCAGGGTGCCGGTGGCACTGCCCACCGCGTTCTCCGCGGCCCGCATCTCGACCCGCGTGCCGACCGGCACGGGGCTGTGAATCCTCGAACCCCCACATCCGAGAAGACCCCCGCACGGCGGCGGGTCCTCAAGACCCCCGAGACCTCCGAGACCCTCGAGACCCTCGAGACCCTCGAGACCCTCAAGACAAGGAGCAGCCCAGCATGACGTCGCCCACGAACTCCTCCGCCGAGGGGCACGTACCCGTCATCACCCTGGATCCGCACGGAAAGGACCATCACGGCGAGGCCGCCAGGCTCCGCGAACTGGGCCCCGTGGTCCGGGTCCGGCTGCCCGGGGAGGTGACGGCCTGGTCGGTGACCGACCACGCCCTGCTGAACGACATGGTCACCGATGCTCGTTTCAGCAAGGACTGGCGCAACTGGAACGCCATCATCCGGGGTGAGATAGCGGACGGCTGGCCGCTCATCGGCATGGTGAAGGTCACCAACATGGTGACCTCGGACGGCCAGGAGCACCGCCGTCTGCGCAAACTCGTCACCCAGACGTTCACCCCGCGCCGGGTGCAGGAGCTGCGTCCCCGTATCCAGCAGATCGTGGAGCAGTTGCTGGACGACCTGCCGTCGCACGCCGCGGCCGACGGCAGCGTCGACCTCCGCCGGCACTTCGCGCACCCCGTGCCCATGCAGGTCATCTGCGAACTGTTCGGGGTGCCGGCCGACGAGCGTCCTCGTCTGCAGGAGCTGATGGACAACATCTTCCGCTCCGATCTGCTGCCCGAGGAGGTCCAGGCGAGCCAGATCGAGCAGTACGAGCTGCTGGCGCGGGTGGTCGAGGGCCGTAGGCGTGAGCCGGGCGACGACCTCACCAGCGCGCTGATCGCGGCCCGTGCCGCCGACCCGGACGCGCTGAGCGAGGAGGAGTTGGTCGGCACGCTGCTGCTCATGCTCTCGGCAGGGCAGGAAACCACGCTGAGCCTGATCACCAACGCGGTCCGCGCGCTGCTGACCCATCCCGACCAGCGGGAGCTCGCCGTACGGGGGGACGCGGAGACCTGGGCGAACGTGGTGGAGGAGACGCTGCGCTGGGACGCTCCGATCGGCAACTTCCCGTTCCGCTATCCACTGGAGGATGTCGAGATCGCCGGGGTACGCATCCCGAAGGGCGAGGCGATCATGGCTCCGTTCAGCGCTGTCGGACGTGACACCGCCCAGCACGGCGAGGACGCCGACCGCTTCGACATCACCCGGGAGCAGCGCAGGCACCTGGCCTTCAGCAACGGTCCGCACTTCTGCCTCGGCGCACCACTGGCACGTCTGGAGGCGGCACTTGCCCTTCCCGCGGTGTTCGAGCGGTATCCGGACCTGTCGTTGGCCGTCGATCCGGACGACCTCGTGCCGGTGCCGTCCCTGTTCTCGAACAGTTCCTCGACGCTGCCGGTGCGGCTCGGGAGCTGAGCCACTGCGCGGCCCGGCGGACGGGGGGTTCCGCCGGGCCGTTGGTGGATCGCGCCCGCCGCCTACGACCCGCTGTGGAAGAAGCCCGACTTCAGGTCCCCGATGACGGAGTCGAGCGGGTGCCCGCTGACGATCAACGGTCCGCTCCAGGGCGCGCTGAGTGCGAAGAGCAACGCCAGGCTCAGCCCGACCACACTCGCCACACCCGCGACGAGCAGTGACGTGCGCAGACTGCTGCGGAAGACCAGTGCGCCGGAGTTCACGATCAGGGCCAGTCCGCTGACCACCAGCGTGACGACGTAGAGCGTGGGAACCTCGCGCGAGGCGGCCGCGATGCGGGCGCGACGACTGTTGGTGACCTCGTCCAGGGAAACCACCAGCTCCGTGCCCGTCGTGCTCCCCACCGCGGGCCGGGCCGCCTCGGTGCGCACGGTCCGCTCCAGCCGTGCGATCGCGTGAGCGGTGGCCGGGTCGTCGCCGGACGCCGCTGCCGGACTCTTCCACTCCTTGGCACGCGTGGTCTGCAAGTAGTCCAGCAGCGCCGCATGGATCGGCTCCGACTGGACTCGCGGACTTGTCGCCGCCCATGCCAGGCGGGAGGCCGCGGCCGCCTCGTCGCTCACCAGCCCCTCTGCCGCACGCAGGTAGCCGGCCTCGCTGGCCAGTGAGAGTGCCGCGAAGATCGCGAAGGCAGCGCCGAGTGTCGGCATCAGGGGTGTGACGATCTGCGGCACCCGGTCCCGTTCCTCGACCGGTACGAGCATCCGGACGCCGATCCGCGCCACGGCCGCGACCAGCAAGGCGAGCAAGAGCCCGCCCACCACCAGCACCGCCGGCGGCAGCGAGGTCAACCAGTCCACCACATCACCCACAGCGCGTTCGCACGAGCACCCCGCGGTGGCGCCACATCGGCCCCGCGGCCCGGAGCTCCTCGTCGGTCACCTTCGAGGAACGCCCCATGGTCACAGGCCGAAGGCCTTCGACGCTCGCGACGCCCGGCACGGCATCTCGTTTCGTCGGCCGAACAGCCGAGTGCGGCCCCGTACGAGGCCGTACCGGCGTCCTCGGCGGCCGCCCGCAGCGCGTCCGGGGGAGCCGGCCCCGACCTGCCCGGCCCGAAGACCACCGCGGCCGCTCCCGAGCCGGCGGCATCGCGCACGGTGTCGACGGCTACGGCCCGCTGCGCCCGTCTCGCTTTCCGTCTCATCCGACCTTGAGTCCGCCGCAGATGCCCGCAGCCTCCCGAGCCGGGAGCGCGGGTGCGGTTCTCGTCACCCGCTCCACGAGAGACGAAGAGAGCCCCAGACCGTCGGCCCGGGGCTTCCTCGTCGTCAGCGGGTCCGCGCCCACACCGCCGGCAGACCCGCCACGGCCGTGCCCGCCCCGTGGCACGTGCCCCGGAGGAACTGGGCGGCCCCGCTGCGGCGTCCCCCCTGCCCGGCCGCTCCGTTCAGCACCCTTCGGCCCCCTCACGTCGGTGCGTCGTGTGACGGTGAGTGGAGGAGGAGTCACGGAAACGGCGCGAGGCGTGTGCACGCGGGCCTGCTGAGCACCCGGCTCGCCTCGTCACCGGGTGGCGGTGGCCGGGAGGGTCAGGTTCAGTCGATAGCCGCCGTCCGTCGTGGGGCCGCAGGTGACGGTGCCGCCGAGGAGCTCGGCACGCTGGCGCAGGCCGACCAGGCCGTGGTTGGCGCCGGGGAGGGAAAGGGCGGACCGCGTCGGCGGTGAGTTGGTGACGGTGACGCGGACCGTCGCCTGCTCGTGGCGGATGCGTACGACCGCTGTCGCGCCGGGCGCGTGCTTCCGCACGTTGGTCAGCGCCTCCTGGACGGTGCGGTAGATGGCGCGCTGGACCGGCGGTGGCAGGCTGTCCGGCAGGTCCGTCCGCAGCTCGGTCTCGATACCGCTGTTGTCGACCAGCCGCTGGAGATCGGCGAGGGAGGGCTGCGGAACCAGTTCCACCGGATCGCCCCCGGCGGTGCGCAGGACGCTGACCATGTGCCGCAGCTCTTCCAGCGTCTGCACGCTCAGCTTCCGGATCGTGGCCGCGGCCTGCCGGACTTCGGCGTCGCGGCTGCCGACCTGGAGTGCTCCGGCCCGCACCGCGATGAGGCTGACCTGGTGAGCGACGACGTCGTGCATTTCGCGGGCGAGCGTCGTGCGTTCCCTGGCCAGCACGGTCTGGGCGGTCAGCTGCCGCTCGTGGTCGCGTGCCCGGGAGATCTCCACGAGTCGCAACGACAGATCGCGCCGGGCCTGCACGAGCTGACCGAGGAAGACCGGCGCGGCCGCCGTCGCCGCCGTGTAGCCCAGGGCGATGAAGGTCGCCGGTGTCGAGAAGTCGAATCCCGGCGAGGGCAACGAGATCAGATCGCTGAAGGTGAACGCCACGGCGCAGACGACCAGCAGGGTGCGGCCACGAGTGAGCGAGGCGAGCGTGTACAGCGCGGCCAGGGCGGCGAAGACCGAGTCGGAGAGGATGACGGCGGGAAGGGTGAACAGGAACGTGAGCCTCGGCAGGCGCCGGCGCAGGAGGAGGGCGAACGCGGCGACCAGGGCGCAGGCCGTGCGCAGCGGTTCGGAGGCCTCGGCATGGGCCCAGACATCGAGCAGTGCCGCCCCGACCAGGGCGGCATCCAGCAGCGGGGCGGGCGGGCGGCGGGTGCTCATGGTTCCTCCTGGTCCCGCGGCGGTCTGAGGAAGCCGGCGCGTTCCGCGAGCAGGGCGGCCTGGACGCGGCTGCCCACCTCCAGCTTGGTGAGGACGGCGCTCACATGGTCCTTGACCGTGCCGGTGCTCAGGTGTATCCGGGCGGCGATGTCGGCGTTGGTCAGGCCCTCGGCGACGGCTGCGAGTACGGCACGCTCGCGGTCGGTGAGCCGGTCGAGGCTGCGGACGGCCTCCTGCTGCGGGCCGGCGCTCAGGTAGCCGTCCACGACGGTTCGGGTGACTTCCGACGACAGGACGGTGCCGCCGTCTGCCAGGGCCCGTACCAGGGAGGGCAGTTGCTCCGGATCGGTGTCCTTGAGCAGGAAGCCGGCGGCACCCGAGCGAAGTGCCGCGGTGACGTACTCGTCCATGCCGAACGTCGTGAGCATGGCCACCACCGGAGGGTGCGGCAGTCCGCGGAGGCCGGCCAGGACGGTGAGGCCGTCCACGTCGGGCATGCGGATGTCCAGCAGTACGACGGCGGGGCGTCGTTCCTGTGCCGTTCGGACCGCCTGGCCGCCGGGGACCGCCGCCACGACCTCGATGTCGTCCGCCGCCTCGAGGATGTGCTGGAAGCCGGTACGGATCAGCGCCTCGTCGTCGACCACCATCACCCGGATCATGCGTGCTCCACTCGCCGTCGGGACCCACCGTCCGATGCGTACCCACCGCCGGGCGCGCTTCCCGGTGCGGAGACCGACAGCCGCCAGGTGGCGGGGCTGTTCCAGCCGGTCGGCGGGAGGGCTCCGGACATGTGCCGGATGGGTTCCTGAGCGGCGGTGCCCGACTGTGGAGACAGCAGTCGGTGCCTCGTGTCACCACCCGGACCACACGCCTGTTCCCAAGGGCTTGATCACAGTGAGGAGAGCAGCCGGATGCCGATCAGTCTGACGTTTCTCCGTTCGATCGCCGCGGACCACACGAGCGGACCGCTCTTCGACGACGTCGCGGTGCGCGCGCACGGCCCGGCCGGCGCAGACGTCACCGGAGCGGTCCTGCCCCGACACTCGACGGCCGTCCGGGCGCCTTCCCTCCGCTGCGCGCGGACCGCTCATGCTCTCGCCCTCAGGACCGAGGTGGAGCCCGCGCTGCGCGACTTCGACCCCGGCATGTGGCGCGGCCGTACCACTGCCGAAGTCGCCGCCACCGACCCCCACGGGCTCTCCGCCCTGCTGACGGACCCGGATGCCGTACCCCACGGGGGCGAATCCGTGCGCCAGCTCTGCCGACGGGTCGCGGACTGGCTCGACGGCCTGCCGCCGCACGCGGGGCACGTGGTGGCCGTCACCGAACCGGCCGTGGCCCGGGCCGCGCTGGTCCACGCCCTGTCGGAACCGGTGCGCGCGTTCTGGCACATCACGGTGCCGCCGGCCGCGGTGTCCCTGTCCTCCCGGGACGGCCGTTGGCACGTGCGCCCCGGCACCACGCCCCGGGTCGGGCCGGGCCGTCTTCCTGCTGCGGGCATGAGGCCCCGGTGGGCGGGAAGCCGTGGTGCTGCCGGGTCGCGGCTGAACGCACCCACCCTGTGCGGCCACATCGGGCCGTCTCCGGGCGGCCCCTGCGGCAAGGCGTCGGGCTCGCCGCACATCCGCTGAGCGCCGCTCTCGGCTCGGCGACCCTGACGCACCACGCACCCCCGGCGCTCCCACAGCGTGCCCATGCAGTGGTGCTCGGCTCCCACCTGGCACATCCCGGGCAGGCTCCCTCTCAGGTCAGGGCGTACGGCAAGCCGGCGCGATGTCCTCGCCGGCCGACTGTGCGCGGGCGGCGGTGACGACCGATGCGATGTGACGGCAACGGCGCCCAGGACGGCCTCCCCCGGCCGACTTGTCCAAGATGATCCGGTCGGGTGAGGTGCGCCGACGAACAGCGGCTACGGCAGCTGCAGGCCCCGCCGAACCGGGCCGATCACCTCGGCGCGGCGGACTTCTGGAACCGCACCCCGCAACACCGGCGGTCCGAACTGCCGGCCGTCGCCTCGACGGCGGTCTTCTCGACCCACCCGCGGCAACGGGGCTCCCCGGAGTCGAAGCCGGCGGGCGCGGCCCACCCCCCACATGCCTCCGGTGACCACGTGAGGACCGGTCGCCCACGGGTACTCGGGAGGCCGAACGGCGGTGAACGCACCGCCCACTCCCCGGAGGGATGGTCCCATGACCCAGCATGTCAGCGACGTCATGACGAGTGCCCCGGTGACCGTCGAGCCCCAGACCTCGGTGACGGCCGTGGCCCGGATGATGCGGGACGAGGACATCGGTGCCGTCCTGGTCACCGAGGGCGAGCGGCTGCGCGGCCTGGTCAGCGACCGCGACCTGGTGGTGCGCGCCCTGGCCGGCGGCGGCGACCCCGACCGGACCACGGCGGCCGAGGCGTGCAGCGCCGACCTGGTCACCGTGGGCCCCGACGACGAACTGACCCTCGCGATCCGGGTGATGCGCGAGCACGCGGTCCGCCGGGTGCCGGTCGTCGACGAAGGCCAACACGTGGTGGGCATCGTCTCCCTCGGCGACCTGGCCATCGAACGCGACCCCGAGTCGGCCCTCGGCGGCATCAGCGCCGCCGAGCCCAACCAGTAGTGCGCCCCCGACATGAGGGTGGTGCGATTTCCGGGGAACCGCCCCGTAGGCGGATGGCAGACGAGCGCCGAGAGGAGCGTGCGCCATGACGACTCCTGATCCCGATCCGAGGCGAACCCCGGGGATCGAGCCGGGCGGCGGCGTGTCCCCCGGCGAGACGCCACCCGCCGAAGGCGGCACCTACGGCATCTCGTACCCGGAGCCGCACGAACCGCGCAAAGGGTGGGGGACGATGGCCATCGTTCTGATCATGGCGGTGGTGGTGCTGGTGGCGATCGGCCTGATCGCCATGGTGGTGGCCCTGGTCACGTGACGCCTCCCGCGGCGCGCAGGGGCTGCAGGAGCGCACCGAGCCGTCGCTCGGCGGTGACTCCCCGGCCGGTCGTCGGCGTGGCGACCCCGTCGGGAGCGACGGAGCCGACGGTGATCCCGTGCTCGCTCCGTGCCGGCGCCATGACCTGGGTGAGCAGCTCGAGCCCCCTCATACAGCGAGGAAGGGCGACAGGGGGCCGGTCGGCCCTGTCGGCCGAGCGGCTCGGCCGACAGGGCCGACGAATCCGGGGATCCGGCCGCTTCCGGAAGCCGAGGGGAGCCGAGCTGTTCGTTCGGCTCGTTCGGCTCGACTTCCTGTCTCGCGTCCCGGGTCGTCAGACTGCCGAACCGGGCTCTTCGGGCCGGATGCGTCCTCGCCAGGCGCCCGTCTCCCCGCCGCGCTGTTCGATGTAGTCCTTGAAACGGTGCAGGTCTCCCTTGACCCGCCGGTCGATCACGCCCAGCATGTCCGCGCCCTTCTCGGCCATGCCGGTGGGCTCGACGTCCATCGTGAGCTCCACGCGGGTGCGGGTGTCGTCCAGCCGCTCGAACCTGACCGATCCCCGTTGCCGGGTATCGCCGTCGACGACCCGCCAGGTGATCCGGTCGTCCGCCAACTGGTCGACGATCTCGGTGTCGAACTCGCGCCGCACCCCGCCGATACTGGTCTTCCAGTGGTTGTGCCGCTCGTCGAGCTGCCGCACCTCCTCGACGCCCTCCATGAACTTCGGGAAGTCCTCGAACTGCGTCCACTGGTTGTAGGCGGTGTGGACGGGCACCTCGACGTCCACCGTCTCCTTCACCGTGCTCACTGACTCCTCCTTACTCGCTTACCGCTCACTCGCGGTCGTTCGGGCACGACGCCGGGTACCCAGGTCCAGGGACATGAAGACCCGGATCAAGCCCGGTTCACGTTCGTCGGACACGACGTGCCGGCGCAGATCGCCCGTGAGCGGGAGGTCCTCGCGGCGGCCCGCGCCGCGGACGCGCACGACTTCGTCACCGCTCTGCCGGAGGGCTGCGACACCGTCGTGGGCCGGCGCGGCAGGCTGCTGCCCGGAGGCCGGGCGCCGGCGCCCGGCGATCGCCCGGGCCACGATCCGCGACGCGCCCGTGGGCACCCGGTGCCGCCTGCCGCGTGCGCTCGCCACCGCGATCGAGGCGTGCCTGGAACCGGACCCCGCCGCCCGGCCCGGCCTCGGTTCCCTCGCCGCGGCGTTCGACGCGCTGCCGCCCTCCCACCGCGGGAACGTGGAACCACCGGCGCCCGAGCCGACCCTCGGACAATCCCTGCGCAATGGTGCTACGTATGAGGAACATGCATCATTTTGGGCTTTCTCTGGAGCAGATGCCCGATGACGCGCTGCTGGCGGGACTGACGACCGGCGACCCCGAGTTCGCGGTGGCGTTCGTCCGCCGGTTCCAGCACAAGGTCTTCGGGGTGGCCATGACGGTCACCGGCGACGCCCAGCTCGCGGAGGACGTGGCCCAGCAGACCTTCGAACAGGCCTGGCGCCACGCCCAGGTCTACGACTCGCGCCGCGGATCGGTCCGTACCTGGTTGGCGGCCATCGCCCACAACCTGGCGATCGACGCCGTGCGCTCCCGCAGGGCCGTCCCCGTGGACCCCACCCGGATGGCGCCGCTGCTGGAAGTGACCACCGAGACCCCCGAGCGGCTGGCGGTGGCCGACGAGGAGTCGGCCGAGTTGCGGCGGGCCATCGCGGAGCTGCCACCGGGCCAGGCCCGTGCCATCGTCATGGCCGGCATCTACGGCATGACCGCGCAGCAAGTGGCGGACCTGGAGCAGATACCCCTCGGCACCGCCAAGACCCGGATCAGGACGGCGCTGGCCAAACTGCGCGAGACCCTGACGCACAGGCAGGACACGACATCATGACCGGCGACGACGCCTTCGCGTGCCGACGGCTGCGGGACAGCGCCGCCGAAGTGGCGCTGGGAGTACTGCCCGCCCAGGAGCGCGCCGCTGTCCTGGCCCACCTGCAGCGTTGCCCCGCCTGCCGGGAGAGCGTCCGGGAGCTGGCGCGCACGGCCGACGAACTGCTCCACCTGGTTCCCGGACGCGAGCCGCCGGAGGGGTTCGAAACCCGCGTGCTCCAGCGCATCGGACTGTCGCCCCGACGCCGTCGCCGGACACTGCGCCAACGGTTCGCCCTCGGCCTCGCAGCCGCTGTGGCAGCCGCGACGCTGGCCGTGGGCGGATGGGCGATCGGCGTCACCTCCGCGTCCTCACCGTCCGACACCGGCCCCGCCCGGCCCGACCGGCTGCTCAGCGCCGGCCTCACCTCCCACAGCCAGGACGTCGGACGCGTCTTCGCCTACACGGGTCGGCCGCACTGGCTGTACGTGTCGGTGGACGCCGACAACCTCCCCGCGCGCGTCCGGGCGGCCCTTCACGGCACACTCACCTGCCAGATCGAACGGGCGGACGGTTCCACCGCCGCCATCGGCACCTTCTCCCTGGCCGCCGGCTACGCCCAGTGGGTCACCCCCTATCCCGACGGCTCGTCGCCCGTGACCGAGGTGCACCTGCTCGCGGCCGACAGGTCGGTCGTGGCCCACGCCACCCTCCATCCGTCCGACTGAGCTGCGTCGGCCAGGGCCCCGCCCGGCCGGCCTCGTGGCCCACCTCCGATCGGGTTCCGGCGGAACCCCGGTCGGATCCTGGTGCTCCGATCGCGAAGAACGCGGCGGGCCGTGTCCGCGCCTTCGTCGGCCCTACGCCGTGGTTCGGCTTCCAACGGGTGAATCCGGCCGCTCGGTGGGCGACGGCCGACGTGACAACGGGAAGGTCATTCCGCACACCGACAATCGATGAGCACGGAGCGTTCCCCATGCCGAAGTTCCTCATCCAGGCCACCTACACGTCCGAAGGCACGAAGGGCCTGCTCAAGGACGGCGCGAGCGGCCGCCGCGCCGCCGTCGACCAGGTCGTCACCGGCCTCGGCGGGAAGGTCGAGGCCATGTACTTCGCCTTCGGGGAGGACGACACCGTGATCATCGTCGACCTCCCCGACGCGGTCTCCATGGCCGCCGTCAGTCTCGCCGTCAAGGCCAGCGGCGCCCTCCAGACCCGGGCCACCCCGCTCCTCACCCTCGACGAGATCGACGAGGCCACCCGCCGAGAGGTCACCTTCCGCGCCCCCGGCGCGTAGCCGAAGCCACGGGTGTTTCCGCTGAGACCCGATCTCTCCATCGGCGACCGAGTGCCCGGGGAATTCGATGGCGCGCGTCGGACGGGTTCCGCACGCTGTCACCGTGGGAGAACTCAAGCACCGGATCCACGCCCGACTGAAGCTTCCCCTTGATGTTGGACACCTGGAGACTGGGACGTGAGGTTCCAGAGGAAGTAGTGCCAGGTGGGAAGTAAGAGCAACCGCAGCAGGCGGTACACGGAGGAGTTCAAGCGGGACGCGGTCGCCCTCGTCCGCTCCTCCGGCAGGACCGTCACCGAGGTGGCCCGGGAACTCGGCGTCAGCGCCGAGGGGCTGCGCAACTGGGTCAGGCAGGATCAG
>NZ_JBFAKH010000023.1:0-108485 GCF_040655635.1 Streptomyces sp. NPDC050388 | reverse complement strand
CACCCTCAGTACAACCTCGAATGCCGGACGCCGCGACACGCGCGGACACGCACTCGAGGGGTGCCGCGTTCCGCCGTCGGCTCAGGCCGGCTTCGATCTCGCCCCGGCCCAGCGCGTGGAAGGGCCGTTCCAGGAGCTGGCCGGTGCGGTGGTGTACGGGCAGAGTCATCGCGGTTCACCTCGCGAAACGACGGTGACCGGGCCAATCTCCATGCTGGGTGCCCGCACCTCTTCCCACGGCTCGACCACCGATCCGCTGCGGCCGCAGCCCTCCGTCACCACTCCACCGCGAAGGCGACAGGTACGCCGACGCGTCGAACGAAGGAGCAGTCGAATGAAGCCGCTCGTCAGCACGGTGGTCATCGGGATCGGCAACGAGTTCCGCCGGGACGACGGGGTCGGGTGGGCCGTTGTCGCGCTGTTGAGGGATCGGGCCGCGCTGTGGCCGCTGCCCTCGGGCACCGTGCTCGCGCAGTGTGACGCGGACCCTGGCCGACTGATCGGACTCTGGGAGAACACCGGCCTCGCAGTCGTTGTCGACGCGTGTTTCCCGCCTTCGGCACACCCGGGGCGAACGCACCGGTGGTGTACGGCCTCGGACGGCGTCCTGCGTCGCACCGCACCGGCAAGGCACAGCACGCACGGGTTCGGTCTCACCGAGGCGCAGCGTCTCGCCGACAGCCTCGGGCGCAGCCCTGACCGCCTCGTCGTCTACGCGGTCGAAGGAGCGGACCGTTCGCTGGGGACGGGGCTCACTCCGGCGGTGGCCTGCGCGGTGCCGCATGTGGCCCGGTGGATCGCGGTGGATGTCGAGCGGCACCACGAGAGGTCGGTGCGCGGTCTGCGGGCCGAGTGAGCGCCGACGGATGGTTCTCGGGGCAGCCGCGTCCGGACCGGTCCATCTGACGGGACACGCCGACTCGGCTGCCTCCCGGACAGTCGCGCACCTGACACGCTGTTCGTGACCGATTGCACACTGTACGGCCCTGTGATGCGGGGACTGTGGCAAATGCCTCTGCTCCTCCCGGGGGCGAAGGGCGCGAACATCGAGGGCAGCGGATGACCGATCGTGAAGATGCAGAAGCGGCCCCCCACGACGGAGTCGAGGCGGTGTTCGACCGCGACGGCCTGGACGCGCTGGTGCGTGCCCTGCGACGCCGCGGCCGCACGGTGATCGGCCCCACCGTGCGCGACGGCGCGATCGTTCTCGACGAGCTCGACTCCGCGGAGGCGTTGCCGTACGGCTGGGGGGTCGAGCTGGAGGCGGGGCGGTACCGGGTCCGCCCGCGTGCGGACGGAGCCGCTTTCGCGCACAGCGCGGGGCCGCAGTCGTGGAAGTCGTTCCTGCACCCGGAACGTGTCCGCCAGTGGACCGCGGACCGTCACCCCGGTGGCGAACTGACCGTGCGCGAGGAGAGACCGAAGAGCGTCTCGTACGCGTTCCTCGGTGTGCGGCCCTGCGATCTGCGGGCCATCCAGATCCTGGACCGAGTGATGAGCGGCGGCCGGTACCGCGACCCCGCCTACCTCTCCCGGCGGACGGGGGCCTTCCTGATCGCGGTGGAGTGCACCGAGCCGGGTGCCACCTGCTTCTGCGTGTCGATGGGGACGGGACCGGCCGCGGACGCCGGATACGACCTCGCCCTCACCGAGGTCGTGGACGCCGCCGGCCACCGCTTCTGGTGCCGCAGCGGGAGCGCGGAGGGAGCCGCGGTGCTCGCGGAACTGCCGCACCGCGGCGCCGACGAGCCCACCCGAGCAGCCGCGGTCCACGCCGTGCGCGAGGCCGCTGAACGCATGGGCCGGTCCATGCCGCCGGTTGACCTGCGCACGCTGATGCGGGACACCCTGGAGGCAGAACGCTGGGACGACGTCACGGCCCGGTGCCTGAGCTGCGGCAACTGCACCATGGTCTGCCCCACCTGCTTCTGTACGACCACCGAGGACGTGACCGACCTGACCGGCGACCACGCCGAGCGCTGGCGCCGCTGGGACTCCTGCTACGACCTGGACTTCTCACTCCTGCACGGCGGTCCGGTCCGGGCCACCCCGCGCAGCCGCTACCGCCAGTGGCTCACCCACAAGATCGGCACATGGCACGACCAGTTCGACAGCTCCGGCTGCGTCGGCTGCGGCCGGTGCATCGTCTGGTGCCCCACCGGAATCGACCTGACCGAGGAGGCCCACGCCCTGCACCTGGAGGACCGGCGGAAGCGGACCGCACCGTGACCGCGCACCCGGGCGGGCCCGCCGACGCGAGGATGCTCGACGCCGTCCCCGCGGAACACCTCGCGCGGTTGATGCCCCTCGCCCGCGACGCCGCCTACCCCGGCGCCGCACGGATCTTCGAGGAGGGCCAGGACGCCGACCGCTTCTGGGTCATCCGCAGCGGAACGGTCGCCCTCGACGTCCAGGTGCCCGGCCGCGGGCGCGCCGTCGTGGAGACGATCGGCCCGGGCGACCTGCTCGGCTGGTCATGGCTGTGCCCGCCCCGGCAGTGGCACCTCGGCGCCGAGACCCGCGCTCCCGTCCGGGCCTGGGAGTTCGACGCCGCCGCGGTACGCGATCTCTGCGCCGAACACCCCGCGCTGGGCCTGGCGCTGGTCACCGCGGTCGCCGAGACCATCGGAGACCGGCTGAGAGCCACCCGGACCCGGCTGCTCGACCTGTACGGTCCGCGGCAGAGCAGGCCGACGCCATGACCCTCACTCCACTCCCCCACCGAGTGGTGGACCGCCGGGAGGAGACGCGCGACACGGTCACGCTCGTGCTGGAGCCGGCCGGGGAGCCCCTGCACCCCTTCGCACCAGGGCAGTTCGCGATGGTGTACGCGTTCGGCGTCGGCGAGATCCCCGTGTCCGTCTCCCGGATCCCCCACGGCCGGCGCCTGACGCACACGGTGCGCGCCGTCGGGGCCGTCTCGCGTGCCCTGTGCGAGCTGCGCATCGGCGCGTCGGTCGGGGTGCGCGGCCCCTTCGGTACCGGCTGGGACACGGCCGCCGCTCGCGGCCACGACCTGCTCGTCATCGCCGGCGGCATCGGACTCGCCCCGTTGCGCCCCCTGATCGAGGCCGTTCTGGCCGAGTCGGACGCGTACGGGCGGCTGAACGTTCTCGTCGGCGCCCGGACCCCCGACGATCTGCTGTACCAGGACGAGTTCCCCGCTTGGAGACGGCCGTTCGGCGCCGTCACGGCCGACCGGCCCTCCGGCCACTGGACCGGCCGGGTCGGAGTCGTCACCACGCTGCTCGGCGAAGCCCTGTTCACCCCGGCGGCGACCACCGCCTTCGTCTGCGGCCCCGAAGTCATGATCCGCGCGACCGCCCGTGCCCTGACCCACCGGGGGGTGCGCCCCGACCGCATCCAGGTCTCCCTCGAACGCAACATGCGCTGCGCCACCGGCCACTGCGGACACTGCCAGCTCGGGCCCCTGCTGCTCTGCCGCGACGGCCCGGTCGTCGGCTACACCCAGGCCGAGCCCCTGCTCACCGTACGGGAACTGTGAGATGAGCACCTCCACCACACCCCAGCCGCCCTCCCGCCCCCGGCTCGGCGTGTTCAAGTTCGCCTCGTGCGACGGCTGTCAGCTCACCCTCCTCGACTGCGAGGACGAACTGCTCGGCATCGCCGACGAGCTGGAGATCGCCCACTTCCTGGAGGCATCCAGTGAGGTCGCGCCCGGCCCGTACGACCTCGCGCTCGTCGAGGGATCGGTCAGCACCCCCGAGCACCTGGACCGTGTCCGGCGCATCCGTGCCGACTCCCGCCGCCTCGTCACCATCGGCGCCTGCGCCACGGCCGGAGGCGTGCAGGCGCTGCGCAACTACGCCGACGTCGAGGGGTACCTGGCGACGGTCTACGCCCGCCCCGACTACATCGAAACCCTCGCGACCTCCACACCGATCTCCGCCCACGTACCCGTCGACTTCGAGCTGCGCGGCTGCCCCATCGACCGAGGCCAGCTCGTGGAGGTCATCACCGCCTTCCTTTCCGGGCGGAAGCCCGGCATCCCGAACCACGCCGTCTGCTTCGCCTGCAAGCGGCGCGGCAACGTCTGCGTCACCGTCGCCCACGGCACGCCCTGCCTCGGTCCCGTCACCCACGCGGGCTGCGGAGCCCTGTGCCCGACCTACGGGCGCGGCTGCTACGGCTGCTTCGGGCCGGCAGGCACGACGAACCTTCCCGCGCTCGTCCCGCTCCTGCACCGCGACGGGATGAGCGAGGAGGACATCGGCAGGTTCCTGCACACCTTCAACGTGACCGCCTTCACCGCCGTCGAGGAGGAAGGACCCGGATGAGCGAGCCCACGACCCGGTCCCAGGTCCTGCGCATCGCCGCACTCACCCGTGTCGAGGGCGAGACCGCGCTGCATCTGCGGATCCACGACGGTACCGTCACCGAGGTCCGGCTCGGCATCTACGAGCCTCCACGGTTCTTCGAAGCCTTCCTCCGAGGCCGTGCTCACACCGAACCTCCCGACCTCACCTCCCGTATCTGCGGGATCTGCCCGGTCGCCTACCAACTGAGTGCCTGCCGGGCCATCGAGGACGCGTGCGGTGCCGTCGTCGACGGCCAACTCGCCGCCCTGCGCCGCCTGCTGTACTGCGGCGAGTGGATCGAGAGCCAGACGCTGCACATCCACCTGCTGCACGCCCCGGACTTCCTCGATCAGGACGACGTGATCGGCCTCTCCCGTTCCCACCGGCCGCACGTCGAGCGCGGCCTGCGGCTGAAGCAGACCGGCAACGCCGTCATCGAACTGCTCGGGGGGCGCGCGATCCACCCCGTCAACGTTCGTGTCGGGGGCTTCCACCGCACCCCGACCCGCGCCGAACTCCGCCCCCTGGCGGAGCGCCTGCGTACCGCTCTGGACGACGCCTGGGACACCGTGCGGTGGGTCGCCGGCTTCGACTTCCCCGACGCCGAGTGCACCGCCGACCTGCTGGCCCTCGCCGAGCCCGGCACCTACGCCATCGAGTCCGGCGTCCCCACCGTGCTCCCCTACGAAGGGACACGCGCGCCGCGCAGCTTCCCGCTCCGGGACTTCTCCGACCATGTCACCGAGGAGCAGGTTTCCCATTCCACTGCCCTGCACTCCCGACTGGACGGCCGACGGCATCTCGCCGGGTCCCTCGCCCGCTACGCCGTCAACGGCCATCTGCTCTCCCCGACGGCCCTGGAAGCGGCCCGGGAAGCCGGACTGGGCGCTCCCCCGCTGGGCCCGCGGGCAGCGGGCACCGGGCGGGGCGAGGTCCGCACGAACCCCTACCGCAGCATCCTCGTCCGCGCCGTGGAGGTCCTGTACGCAGTGGAGGAGGCCCTGAGGATCATCGCCGACTACGAGCGTCCGGCCCGTCCGCACGTGGACGTGCCTGCCCGGAGCGGCGTCGGGCACGGCGCCACGGAGGCGCCACGTGGCCTGCTCTACCACCGTTACGCACTCGACGACGCAGGCCGCGTCACCGACGCCTGCCTCGTCCCGCCGACCGCCCAGAACCAGGGCGCGATCGAGGAGGACCTGCGCCGCCTGGTCCAGGCCGGGCTCGACCGCGGAGAGGATTCCGAGTCCGAGCTCACCCGGCTGTGCGAGCGGGCCATCCGCAACCACGACCCGTGCATCTCTTGCTCAGCCCACTTCCTGGACCTCGACATCGAGCGGACTTCGCCCCTCGCCTGACACCCGTGGCGGACCGTTTTGGCCGGGTCGGCCGGCGTCCATGGTGTGTCCAGGTGCAGCAGCCGCGCCGGGAGTGCTGTGCATCAGGTGTGGGCCTCCCGGAGGAGTCACCTGATGAGTACGACGACGGATCACCGGATCGAGACCTCCGGCAGCGTGTCGCTCGCCCTGGCCGACGGTGGTGTTCAGGGTGCCGACGTGAAGTCGATGACGGTGTCGCCGAACGGTCTGTCCCGTGAACTGCTGGAGGATCCGACCGTCCCCGGCAAGGCCCGATACGCCGTCACTCGATCGCATGCCCGCCGGAACCCGTCAAAGCGATCAAGGCAGGTGGATCGTTCTAAACAGCAATCGCTCCAGAATGAACGCAGCCCGGTCCTCCACCCGGACGGGACCGTCTAAGAGGTGCTGCGGCTGTCGGCTTCGGCCTGGGCTATGGCTTCGGCTTCGCTGTCGGCCAGGGCGAGTGTGACACCGAACGCCCGGGCGATGTGGCCTGCGGCAGACATGACGCGCGCTGTCCCCACGACGGGGGCGATGGCGACGAGAAGGTCCTGCAACTGTTCGACCGTGAAGTCGGCTTTGATCGCGGGGTTGATGTGGGCCAGGTAGGAGATCGCCGGTGCGTCCATCGCCACGAGCGCGGCGATGCGAGCCTGGATGAGCGTTCGCTCGTCCATGTGGCAGTGCTCGACGGAATCGATCGTCATGGCGGCGATCGTGTCGAGTACGGGGGTCTCGGATGCAGTAGCCATGGCTGGACCGCCTTCTGGTGCTGTGGAGAGCTGAACCGCCACCCGCTCAATGCGGAATCCCCGCCTGCTCGGCGGTTACCCCTCAAGCGTAGGTACTCTCAGGTGGTGGCGCGCGGTGAGCCGGTCGGCCGTGTCCGGCGTGCTGATCCTGCCCCCACCGTGTCAGCGCGCCCCGTGTCCTCCTCCTCGATCGTGAAAGTGTTCATTGATCGCAGGAAATCTCAGCCAACCATTCCGGGGTGTAGCACTCAGCAAACGACCACTTCTGGTCCGAGTAGAGGTCGTCCGTGCTGTCGGTGTACACCTCGAGCCTGCCTTGCGGCGACAAGCGGTAGTACTCGCGAATCGGGTCACCCTCCACAGTGGGGTAAGTCACCTTCAGTTCTGCGCTCTCACCGCTCTTCAGAGCTTGCCGGAGACAGACGATTTCCCGCACCGCCTGCTTCTGTAGCTCCTCACCCTGAGCCAAGCTCACTTCGCCACAACTTGAAAACTCAGTTCTGGACTCCCAGCGGTCCTTGACCGGATCGTCCAGCATGCCGCAACCTGCAGCCAGCAAGGACGTGGCCGCTACCGCGACGAGCCGTGCGCGGACCGAAACAGCCGCCCCACAGCGACGACAGGCCCTGTTCTGACCTGTCGTCCGCGCCAGGTCCGTCGGCCCCACCCGCCGCGACTGGTCCGGCACGTCGTTGTCGACGTGCACGAGCAGACCCGTCTTCGCTCCCAAATCCCCTCCCCGAACCCCATGCTTGATCGCGGCCGCACCGTACCCGCCGGCTCCGAAATGAGATGCACCGATTCCGCTTATCCGGGCCGTCCCTGGGCCGTCCGAGGTCGCTCGTCACCACCCAACGGCGACCGACAAAGACCGTTCTGCGCCGCGTGGCGGATCCGGCAGATTGTGCTGCGCGTGACCACATTCCCCGGCACAGTACAGCGTCCGCCTGCGGGTGTCCGCGATGCTGAAGAGGACGACGAGCAGACGGAAGGAATTGGTGAGTTGGTAGGCCGGAAGCCCTCCATCCCGAAGCGCCACTTCGTGAGCATCACCGCCGGCGTGTGAGGGGGGCGAATGCCGGAACGTGCAATGCCCTCCGGCACGTCCTCCTCGCAGGCGCGGGCTTGCCCGCAGAACAGCACCAGAGGGTGCGAGACCTTGCGTCGGTCATCCTCCGAGAGGCCCTCGAACCACTCGGCGCCCTCGGCCGTCGGTCTGAGCCCCTGGGCGAGTTCGTCCAGGACCACCTCGTGTGCGTACAGCACAGGTTTCCACCCCCGTGGTTCAGACCGGCGGTACGCGCACGACCGCCCGTGAGCAGCACGGTTTCTCGTGACCTGACGGCACGGCCATCTGACGCAGGCGGCAGGCTCCCCGTAAAAGCCGCGCAGCGTCTTCCAGGCAGATCGCGCCGAATGAGTGTCCGACTGCGTGACGACACAGAGGAACAGCGGCGGACAAGCACGGACGCCTGTGCACCGTCGCACCAGGTGAGAGGTACTCCGGCCCGCGGGCGGACGCCCACCCGAGCTGCTTCGGACGAAGAGGCCGCCGGGCCTTCCACGATGGTTGGCCGTCCGGTCGTAGCCGGCAGCTTGAGCGGCACCCACCCAGCTCCCGTGGCCATCCTCTGGCCAAGATGGGCCGGACCGAGTGAGTGAACCGTCCTGGCTGCGATGTCACCGTGGGCTCACATCCCACCGCCTCCGCGCGATGCGCGGTGAGAACAGCCCCTGGCCCGGGTGTTCGGTCGGGGCCGTTCTCGTGTCCGGCTACTGTGACTGCCCGGTGTTCCCCGTGGTTTCCTGCTGGATCGGGCAGTCTGGGGCACGGGCGGCTCTCCTGGCTCTCCGGGGGAGGGAAGGCCAGGGGGCCTCGTCGGGTCTAGGCGGCGGTCACGCGGTTGTCTGCGACCGTCGGGCTGATACTGCACTCACCGCAGAGCCGCAGACCAGGACTGCTGACAGTGCGATCAAGCTGGTCAGAACGTCTTGGATCTGCGCGACGGGGACGTAGACGACCACGATGACGACGAGGACGGCAGTCCAGTCTCGCAGCCGGGGGATTGAAAGTCGGTTCGCCGAGGTCACACTCATAGCAGTACCTCCTGGGTGCCCGCCCGCCGATCGCTGCTCGTGCCGGGAAGCCTGCGCAGCGACCGGCGGGCTTTTGCGTCGGGCCACTGTGATGTAGATCTCCCCTCGGCACGCAGCGAAGTAACGGTGCGTAAGGGTGATCTGACCCCTGGTCACGAGGTGTGGGGGTATGCGCAGTCATGACACCAGCGAAGGGGGCGGTGAGGCCCGCCCGGCGGCCCCATAATCGGATGTTTGCCCGATGATCAGGCGGTGAGGTGCGCCCGACAAGGTCGGCGGAGTCTCCATGGCCGAGTCAAGCCGACGGGGACCGTTCCTCGGTTGGGTGGCGCCCCGCCTGGAACAGGTTCGACCCTCATCCCCAACAGGTCGATGACGAGACGCTGCGGCCTCCGTAACGCGCTCCGGGCCCCTGCCTGCCGGCCGCTGATGTACTGCTGACCTCCCTCACTCACGTGGGCGGCTACGACCGGGCGAGTGGACACCGGTGCTCGTGAGGTCCGGTCCTGGCAGGGGAAGGCGGCAAGACGACCGTCGCCCACCAGGCCCTCCTTCTCCATGGGCAGTAGATGCGGCCTCGGGCCGGCAGGAAAGAGGTCAGTGGATGATCGGGGACACGGGAGGGGCGGTGCTGCGAAGGGCATGTACGGCTGTCCGCGCTGCTCGCTCCACCGTGGAGATGCCGTGAGACATGCTCGGGCTGCCGTGAGAGAGGATGACGACGTAGAACGTGCTCCCGTGTGCTTCGACTCGCCCCATGCTGTTGATCACCCAGCGTTGCGATCGGGAGCGCTGCAGCCAGCCGTTCTTGAGTTGCCAACGGCTGCCTTCCGCGGACACTCCCCAGTCCTGGTCGGCGTCGATCCGGCCCATGAAGGTCTGGATCAGGTGGCGTGAGGCTTTGCTGAGCGGTGAATGTTCGGCGAACACGTCGCTCAACAGGGTGAGTTGGTCTGCCGCGGTGGTGCGGGTGAGGCCCCAGTGGGCACCTGGTCCTGCTTGGGTGGAGGTCAGCCCCAGGGCCTTGTTGGCGTCAGCGAGCCCTGGGCCGCCGCCGATACGTTGCCACAGGGCATCTGCGGAGTCGTTGTCGCTGCTCTGGATCATCGAGGCGGCGGTGGATGTCTCCCACGAGGTGAGCGACCGTCTTTCGCGCTGGGCACGCAGCAGCAGTGCCGCCAGGATGTTCACCTTCGCCACGCTCGCGGTGACGTGTGTTTGTGAGCCGTACACCGTCCGTCGGCCGGTCCTGGGCTCCAGAACGGCGACCGACACCTGAGTGCCGCTCTGTGCCCGAATCGGTTCGAGCAAACGGGCGAGCGCGTGGTTCACATCCGTCGGAGTCGGCACCCGTGTGCCGGGGAGGCCTGGCGGCGCTTGGGCCGGCTTGCTGTTCGCCGGCGGCAAAGGTGCCTGATGCTGTGCCAGGGGGCGTCCGGCCCGGTCACCGGTTGTGGTGTGACCGGCAACGAAGCAGCCCGTGAGCAGCATGCCCGCTGCGGAGCACGCCAGTACCAGATGTATCCGCTCCCGCCGCGCGCAGGCCTTGCCGTGTCCGCTCGGACCCGGCGGGACAGGCCGGTGCCCCGTTCCGTGGAGTGCACAGGCGGCATGATTCGGATTCATCGGGAACCTCAATCGCACAAACGGGAGACAACCGGAGGAAAGATCACGCCCACAGTCTTTTCCGGGGTGAGGCGCGCCGCATCCCAGGGCGGTTTCCCCCTAAAGGCGTAACACGCCCATGGCGGACGCCACCTGACGGGCCCTTGGAAATGTAGCGAAGGCTCTTCTCTCGCGGCCCCGGGCACCTGCCCCGTGCCGCCATGTCGTGTGACGCACCACCCCCGGCCCCGGGTGCGGTGGCCTGTCCACGCCACTCTTCCCGGTGATCACCTTGCAGCGTTTGGAGGAGTTGCGCGGCATGGCCGTGGGTGTCATCGAGGTCGGTCTGGGCGTGGAGTACGCCGGCTGTCCCAGGTGCCGGTGAGGCGTGCTGTGCAGGCGGGGTACCTCGTTGCGCCCTCACCGGCCTCAGCCGCGCTGCCAGGGGCGACGGGGTGGACGGACGCCCTGACGGAGGCCCTGACGGAGGCCCGTCGCATCGGCACGGGCCGGCCGCGCCACACGTAGCGCTGACGCCCGGTGGTCGTCACCCCCGGAACGCTGCTGGTTTCCAGCATTGACCGGTGGCGAACCGCCTCCGTACCGTGGTGTTCGCCGACGCCCTCGTCGATCTCTGGCGTGCCGCTTAGGGTTCCGGCGTGACAAACGCGGGGTGGAGAGTCGCACTCGGCGCGGTGGCGTCCGGTGCATTCTTCTGGGGAGTCGCCGGAGCCGTCGACCTCGGGCTCGAGCGAACCTCCAAGGGCTACACCCTCCCTGACGGCGGCGGGTGGTGCAGCTTAGCCCTCTTTGCCGGATTCATCGTCGCGTACTTCTCCGTGGCCAGTCTCACCGATCGCATCGTCGGCTGGACGGCGGCACTGATCCGGGTCCTTCTCCACGTCCAGGGCCTGCATGCCGCTCCGCGTCCCCCTGCCCCTCATCCTGGATCAGATCCACTCGGCGGCAGTGGAACGGTCCGGAGTCCGCGGGGGTTCCCGGACGGCCGTGCCCCGCCGGTCACACACGGTGCGTCGTTCAGTCTACGGAGGCCGGAGCCAAGATCGACCGGTTCCGGTCAGGTGCCGTCATGCCACGCGGTCCCCCGCGTGTAGTCGGCCAGGACAGCCGCTCGTGGCTTGAGCAGTGGCTGGAGCTCGCGGACCAGGAGTTCCGCGTCCGCCGGAGGAAGGGGAGAGAGGCCCGCCGCATGCGTACGCTCCAGGAGCGAGGGTCCGGAAAGGCCTCCAGCCTCGGCACCAGCTCGGCGAGCACCAGACCCTCACGCATCGGCGCCAGCCCCTCGAAACGCAGCGTGCACCCCGATGTGAACCGCCTCTCACCGAAGACGACGGGTTCCGGCAGCATCTCGACGGACGAGGTGACGACGGCCAGCCCCATGATCCGGCCGCGGTCACGCGTCGGATTCCAGTAGCAGCCACGCGTCGTGTACAGGAGGACCCGGTCGCCCTCGGCGGGCAGCCCGGTCACGGCCCGGCCGGCCGGGAACGCCATCCGCTGCGTCCTCAGCACCCACGCCAGCGGCTCGCGGTCGCTGATGATGATCAGGTGTGTCGCCATGCCCTCTTCCTGCACCGTACCGCCGACTTGGCGTCCCTGCCGCCGACCCCGTACAAGACGACAGGCACACCCTATCCGTGTCACGCCTGCCCAACGGGATCTTCACTTCACGGCCCGACTCCGTGAATCAAGTGCCATATCCGATGTGGGATGAACGAACGCGCTCAGGGAACCCTTTTCGGAGTCTCCGAGAAGCCCTCAGTACTGCACAGGAGCAGGCACTTGATACGATTCGGACCCACCATCACCCTGAAACACGCGCGCAGTTACGTGCCCAAGCAGGGCGCCACGACCTCAGGTGTGCAGACCGCCGGATTCGCCACCGAGTGGCATCTGGAAGCCGCCGGCCGTCCGCGGCTGACCATCCACGATACGCAGTGGGACAACGGCGAGAGGGACGTGGTCCTGCAACAGGTGCCGCTGTTACCGGAGATGCCCGCCGCACTGGCCAACCTGCACGGGCGGCACCGTGCCGGCATCGTCGAAGTCACCCCGGAGCGTCGGCGGATCACGGCCTTTCTCTCCCTGCCGCAGACCGACGGACGGCCGAGGCAGAAGCGCGCTCTCACCACGGCACAGTTGGCGGAGGGCTGTGGGACGCCACTCCTGAGAGAACTGGTGTCCCGCCCGGGTGTGTCACTCGACCCGTCCCTCGACCTGGCGAAGCCGCAGGACACGGAACGCTTCCAGCACGCGTTCGTTTTCCAGGACGAGGACCGTGAGACGCCCGTCATCGCGTACGTACTCACTCGGCTCATGCCGACACTGAGGCACACCGGCTGGGCCACGGACAAGTGACGGGCAGGCTCGAATCACCCGGACATGAGCGGTTTTACTCTCGCCCGGACCGGTCGGCCCGGGCCATCGACGAACTCAGGTGACAGGACATCAGGATGAGCGGCGTGAAGCATCTGTCGATGAGAGTTCCGTGGAGGGACCGGCCGTGGGACCACTTCCTCTGCGACGATCCGTCGGGCAACTCCTCGTGCACGCTGCTCGCGGCGATCGGCAAGGGCCGCGAGGACGACTTCGAGGAGGACAACGCCGGCGCTCCCATCGGGAGTCTGGACGCGAACCGACTGCCCTGCCTGAGCGAGCGGGCCACCTTCATGTCGCCGGTCGGGTACACCGTCGTCAAGCAGCACCCCTACAGGAACAACTCCGCGCTCCGCGACAGCCTGCTCGACACCCCCGTCAGCGTCCCCGGGTACGCGTTCGAGGCCGTCCCCTTCCGCTGGATGAACCGCGCCTCCCTGGACGGCGAGATCGGTCACGCCAGAGTGCCCGCGTTCGACCAGCGCGCCGAGGACCATACCGACCAGGTCCTGAAATCCCAGTCGTCATGGGTGATGGACGGCGGCAACCAGCAGGCGGTCATCGAGGCGTTCTTCGAGCCGGTCGCGCGGAAGGACAGCCTGGTATTCGTCTACCTCAAGCACTCCCCGCTGCAGGAGCAACGCACCGACCGCCTGCTGGTCGGCGCCGCGCACGTCGCGGGCGTGACCCGGCCACCGATGTGGAACCAGAGCGGGGAGCAGCCGTTCGACTCCTCCATGTGGGAGACGATCGTGGAGCACTCCCTGCGCCCCGACATGACGGAGGGCGTCCTGCTTCCCTACCAGCGGCTCCTGCCGCTGGTGGACGAGGGCGCCGACATCGACAAAGCACTGGCCTGGGCACCCGAAGGCCGCGATGTCGAGTTCTCCTATGTCACGGAACACCTCTCCGACGACGCGGCCATCGAATCCCTTGAGTCCCTGAAGTCGGCGGCCGAGGGCATGCGTGAGCTCGGCCTGACCGTCCCTGAGTCCGCGATGACCTGGCTGACGGCACAGACCGAACGGCTCTGGCAACTCCGCGGCCCGGTCCCCGGCCTGCCCGGTGTCCTCGCCCACATCGGAGTGCAGCAGCCGTATGTCGCCGCACGAGCGGTGCTCACGGAAGCAGGGGAGGATACTGACCCCTGGGACCTGCTGCACACCGTCGTCGCCAACCCGGGGCACGCCCCGCACGCGCTGAAGCCTTATCTCGGTCCCATCCAGGCACGTATCTGGAACAAGCTCCCGGCCGAACGTCAAGCGGTCTTGCGTCTCCTGTCCGGACTCGACATCAGCCCGGACCAGGTGCGCAAGCTGCTCGAAGGCGAGACCGAGGTCGAGATGGCCGCCGAGGAGCTCCTCGAGAACCCGTACTACGCCGCGACCTGCACCTACGGTTCGCCTTTCCACGTCCCCTTCGCCGCAGTCGACCGCGCGATGTTCCCGCCGACACATGTCACGTGGCGACCGCCCGTCCCGGACGAGGTGGGCCTCGAAGAACCACTGGACCGCCGACGGATCGAGGCCCTTCTCACCGAGGTACTGGAGCGCCAGTGCCTCCAGGGGGACACCCTGGTCCCGCTGGACGAGGCCCTCGAACAGACCCGTCACATGGCGCTCACCCAGCTCCCGCCCCTGACGCACGACATCCTCAACGGCCTGGACCTTGACCACGACACGGTCGCCGACTGGCCGCACTGGTCACCGCTGACCAGCGTCCGCCTCGCCGACGGGACCCCCGCCTACAAGCTCGACCGGCTGGAGCAGACCGCGGACGTCATCCGCGACTGGGTGGCGGAGCAGCAGGCCCTTCCCCTGCTGGGCGAGATCACCGACGCCCGCACAGTTCTCGACGCCGCGCTGGACCGGGACCAGGTCCAGGACGGCACCGCGGACGGCGCGCACGCCGACGAACTCGAGGAACGAGCCAGGACGGAGAAGGCCGCGGGGCTCTCCGCCCTGCACGACGCGCGCCTCTCCGTACTCATCGGACCGGCCGGAACGGGCAAGACGACCCTGCTGCGCGCCCTCGTCGACTACCCCGGCGCGGCAGCCGGGGAGGTCCTTCTCCTCGCCCCTACGGGCAAGGCGAAGGTGCAGCTGGAGACGAAGGTCGAACGGCCGGCGAAGACCCTGGCCTCCTACCTGACCGCCACCGGTCGCTACGACGCCGAGACCGGCCGGTATCTGGTACTGGGGGATCAAGGCCTCCGGCGGAGCTACGGACTCGTCGTGATCGACGAGGCGTCCATGCTGACCGAGGAGATGCTCGCCGCGACGCTGGACTCGTTCACCGGCGTCAAACGGCTGGTGCTGGTGGGCGACCCGCGCCAACTGCCCCCGATCGGAGCCGGACGGCCGTTCGTCGACCTGGTCAACAAGCTGCGCTCGAAGGACTTTCCGACCGGAGTGCGGGTCGCCCCCGGATACGTGGAGTTGCAGGTGCCCAGGCGCCAGCTGCCGGACGGCAGCCATGGCACTCGCCACGACCTCGAACTCGCCGCCTGGTTCGGCGGCGCCACCCGCGGCGCCGGCGACGAGACGATCTGGGACGAACTGGCGACCAACCCGAACCTCCCCACCCTCCAGTACGCCCCCTGGGGAAAACGCACCGCGGTGCAGGCACTCACGGACGCCCTCGACCAGGTACTCGGTCTGGACACGGCGGACGACCCGGTGCGGGAGTTCGCTCTCACCTACGGCGCCAGCGTCAACGGCAAGTACGTCAACTGGCAGCGAGGTGCCGGCGTCCAGGCCGAGAAATGGCAAATCCTCTCGCCGACCCGCTCCCGTGCCTTCGGAACCGTCGAACTCAACCGGCACATCAAACGCGTGTACCGCGCCAAGGACACCGCCTGGGCCCAGCGCAACACCTGGAGCTGGAACATCCCCTCACCGATCGGGCCCGAGCAGATCGTGCGTGGCGACAAGGTCATGCAGACGGTCAACAAGCGCATGAGCGCGTGGCCGCGGGACAACGCGATGAACTACGTCGCCAACGGCGAGATCGGTGTCGCCATCGCATGGCCCACACCCGCCTCGAAAAGGCGGAAGAACGCATTGAGGCTCGGCGTGGAGTTCTCCTCACAACCCGGCCACGAGTACAGCTACCAGCCGTCGAACAAGGACGATGCTCCGCTGGAACTGGCATGGGCCGTCACGGTGCACAAGTCACAGGGCTCGGAATTCGGCACGACCTTCCTGGTTCTGCCCGCCCGGGCCAACCTGTCCCGGGAACTCATGTACACGGCGTTGACCCGGCAGAAGGACAAAGTCGTCATCCTTCATGAGGGCACCCTGGCAGACCTCCGTGCCTTCGCCCGGCCGAGCAACTCCGAAACCGCCCGCAGACTGACCGACCTCTTCGAAGCCCCGCAGCCGTTCACACTCGACGTGCGGGGCCAGGCCCGCAGATTCGACCGCAAGCTGATGCACGTGTCCGCCGACGGCACGCCTATGGCTTCGAAGAACGAGGTCATCATCGCGGGCCTCCTCGACCGCCTGGCACCAGGGCGGTGGCGGTACGAGGAGCCGCTCACGGGCGCGGACGGGCGCGTTGTCCGTCCCGACTTCACTGTGGCCGCACAGGACGGCCGCACGGTCTTCTGGGAACACGCTGGCATGCTCGACCTCCCCGACTACGCGCGGAAGTGGGAGCGCAAGAAGGAGTGGTACGCGAAGAACGGCATCGGGCCATGGGACAAGGGCGGCGGTCCGAACGGCACCTTGATGTGGACCGACGACCTCGACGGCGCGGACGCCCGAGCTTGGCTCACGCTCGCCTCCCAGGTCCTGGACGCCGAACCGACGGACCCCGGGTCCGCGGCTGTACCTGCGCGGAGGGCGGCGAAGAAGACCGCTGCTCGACGAACAAGATCATGAGCGCGAGTGCGCGTTCGGCGACGAATGACCGGGGTCCAGCCACCTTCACGTGACGCGCCCCGATCTGGTCTCGGGCGCTCGACACATGCCGTCAGACCTTGATCACTGTGATACGTCCACCGCATAGCGCTGCGATGTCATCAGGATCGGAGGTGAGGACTGTGACGGAGCCGGGCGCGGTGAGGGCGGTGGCGCTGAGCATGGCGTCGATGGCGTACTTGTGGCCGTGGAGGCCGGCGTCGGAGAGGAGCGCGGCGGCGTGCCGGGCGATCGGCTCGGTGACAGGTTCGACGACGAGGCGGGAAAGGGCCCACTCCAGCGCCGGACGGTTGATCCGGGGATGGACTACTTCTACGAGGGTGGCTGCCGAAGTGATCACACGCAGGTCATCGGCACGGGCCAGGGCGAGCCAGCTGGTCACTGTGCGGTCGCGCAGGACAGCCTTGGCCAGCCCTTCGCTGTCGAGGACCAGGGTGCCGCCGGGGACGGCGGGGGAACGGGTCACGCTGCGTTCGCTCCGTCCTGCGTCTGCTGCTCGCGTGCCTGGTGAAGCTGGTCCCGTAGGGACTGGATCTCCTCTTCTGTGATGGGTCCGTGCTCGGCCTCGGCCACCTGGATCAGCTCATTGAGGTTGTCCCGTTCAATCTGGCGGGCGACGGCCGCGGCCACATAGGCGGACAGGCCGGAGCGGCCGCTGCGGGCCTTGGCGGCTTCAGCGATGTCGCGCGGCATGGTGATCGAGTACTTGCCGGTGGGCTCGCTCATGCCACTTATCCTACCTCTCATCCTCCCAGTCCTGGCCCGAGTCGATCCCACCGAGGTTGCCGAACGCGCCGGCAACAGCGTGGAGGTCCTGCTGACCCGCTACGCGAAGTGTCTCGACGGACGGCAGGACGTCGCCAACCGACGCATCGAGGACCTGCTTCGCGAGTACGAGTGAATCCGCCTGAACGAGTTCGAGGCCCCTGGCACCGCGTCAGGGGCCTCGTCGCTTGCCCTGTGCGTCAACGTGATCCGGGGGCGTGGGAGCGCTCTGCTGCGAGTAGGCGCTCAAGGTCTTTTCTCGCGCTGTCGAGCGTGGTGAGTATCCGCGTACGAGTCTGCTCGAAGTGGGGGTCGACTTCGACGCCGAGGTCATGTCGCAGGGTGACCCGTAGCAGGTACACACCATCGGACAGGGGGCCGCTGAACCACGCCTTCGCGCGCTCATACGCCTCGTTGAGGTTGGGGCTGCTCGGCAACTGCTTGACGACTGAGTACCCGACTCCGAGTGCCCTGTTGAGCTTTGAGGCTACTTGCAGGACGTCCTTCGTCAGTGCCATCTGCGCCTGAGAGTACTGGTCGGCCCAGGCTTCCTTGGCGGCGTCGAGAACCGCCGGGTCGATACTTTCGCCGCGCTCGGCTGTTCGGACGGCGTCTCGGGCAGCGACACGGTAGGCGCGAGCCGTTGTGTTCAAATCGGCGTAGAGATCGCGCTTGGCTTGCAGTACCTGCTCATGGCGCTCCTGCTCCCGTTCACGATCAGCACGCTCATTCTGCTCTCGGCTGGCGCGCTGGCTGAGCACTGCCCCACCCAGAGTTCCGCCGAGCGTTCCTCCGACGCTGATGAGCGCGACGGCAAGTGTGGTCACATCCACGAGATCCCCCAACTCGTCCACTTGTCTGCCCGCAGTCGGCGACTGAAGACAGCATGACAACCTCCTCAGTCACGCGATGATCCTCACCCTCGGCGTATGGTCCAAGACCGGGACAGCGAGAAAGAGGAACAGCTCTGCCTGGCTCCAGGAAGCCTTTCTCACCTGCGGTGACGCTTCAAGATCCCGTCCACGCCTCGTCCACGGACCCCGACATACGGTCGCTTCGGACGGCATACGGCTGCACATACGCGAAGACCCCGGCCTCAGCGTTTCCGCTGGTGACGGGGTCTTTGGGCACCTCATGCAGGGTGCCCCCGGCAGGATTCGAACCTGCGCACACGGCTCCGGAGGCCGTTGCTCTATCCCCTGAGCTACGGGGGCGTGTCGGTTGCGGTGATCGCTTCGACGGGTAGAACAGTACCAGTTCTGGAGGGGTGGGGAGGAACCCGTTTCCCGGAGGGCGTCACCCTGGGTGCTTGCGGGGGCGTCCTTGAGGGTGGAAGTCGGGAAAACGCGGACGCGGTGGCCGGTCTCGACCTACTCTCGAGTTGTGCCAGGGGCGTCGCGCCGGGTTCTTGTTGTGGACGACAACAAGGTCATCCGGCAGTTGATCAGGGTCAATCTCGAGCTTGAGGGCATCGAGGTCGTGACCGCGGCCGATGGTGCCGAGTGTCTGGAAGTCGTCCATCAGGTGCGGCCCGACCTCGTCACCCTCGATGTCGCCATGCCGCGGCTGGACGGGCTCAGGACCGCGGCCCGGTTGCGTTCCGATCCCCGTACCTGTGAGCTTCCGCTCGCCATCATCAGTGCCTGTACCCGGTACGAGGTCGAGAGCGGGCTTGAGGTCGGGATCGACGCCTTCCTCGCCAAGCCCTTCGAGCCCGGTGAACTCGTGCGGGTGGTCCGGCGGTTGGTCGAGCGGCGGCGGTGCGGAAGCGGTGGGGACAGGGACGGTGGCCGTGGTGTCGGCGGTGCCGAGCGGGCTGCCGGGCACGCCGGGGGGTAGCGGGACGGGCGGTCTGTCCGGCGGGGCGTCCACATGGCGGACTCCCGGTAAACCGGCTCGCCCTCTCACCCCCCTCCTCCCCTACGCTTGTCCCGTGACCCCCGTCGAGCTCTCCCGCACCGTGCTGCACGCGGTGCGTCGTGCCGTCGACGAAGGGGAGCTGCGGGTGACCGTTCCCGAGCGGGTCGCCGTCGCGCCGCCGGGGCCCGGGGGGTGCGGGGAGTACGCCACCAACGTCGCGCTCCAGCTGGCCGGCCCGGCCGGGCACACGCCCCGGCATGTCGCCGAGGTGCTGCGGGCCCGGCTCCTTCAGGCCGGCGGCATCAGCGACGTCGTCGTCACCGGGCCCGGGTTCATCAACATCAGTCTGCGGGGGACCGCTCCCGTCGCCCTCGTGGAGGAGATCCTGGGGGCAAGCGGCTCCGGTGGCGCTCCTTACGGGCATCTGGACGGGGGGAGGAGCGGGAGCCGGGAGCGGGTGCTGCTGCACGGGGCCGCCGAGGTGCGTGCCCTCGTCCAGGTCGACGCCCTCGCTCGCATCCTGCGGTCCCAGGGTGTGGTGGTGCGGACCAGCTGGGATCCACCGGCCTCCGCGCCCGAGTGGGACGCCGCTTCGGCCCGTCTCGGGGTCGTCCTCGACAGCAGCGAGAACGGCGGCCAGTACGACGCCCTGCGCGTCGACGTCCGGCCCGTGCCCGCCCCCGGCGACCCGCTGCCCCTCGGCCGGGACGCCGCGCGGTGGGCGTTGCTCCGGCCCGCGTCGCACGACCGGCCCCGGATCACCGGCGAGCACCTGGTCCAGCGGGAGAGCAACCCCCTCTTCCGGGTGCGCTACGCCCACGCCCGCACCCGTGCCCTCCTGCGCAACGCCGTCGACCTCGGGTTCGGGCCCGAGCCCGGCCCCGTCGGCGTGAGTGGAACCCAGCCCCTGCTCGCCGCCCTCGCCGACCACCCCCGCGTCCTGGCCGCTGCCGCCCGGCACCGTGCCCCCGACCGGCTCGCCCGGCACCTCGTCACCGTCGCCGATGCCACGCAGCCCCTGCTCCCCGCCGTGCTGCCCCTCGGTGAGGAGAAACCCTCGGCCGCCCACCGCGCCCGGCTCGCGCTCGCCGAAGCCGCCGGGACGGTGCTGGCCGGCGGCCTGACCCTGCTCGGCATCGACGCACCCGACCATCTGTGAGAGAGCACGCGAAGAATGAGCCGTTCCGCACACCCCGCCGGACCCCGTCACGCCGACGTCCTCCCCGAGGGGCACTATTCCGCACCGCCCGCCGATCTCAACGCCCTCGACCCGAAGGTGTGGGCGCAGACCGTCAGCCGTGACGAGGACGGTGTGGTCACCGTCGGCGGGATTCCCGTCACACGGCTCGTCGAGGAGTTCGGCACCCCCGCCTACATCCTCGACGAGACCGACTTCCGCGCCCGCGCGCGGGCCTGGCGCAGCGCCTTCGGGAGCGACGCCGACGTGTTCTACGCCGGCAAGGCGTTCCTCTCCCGGGCCGTCGTGCGGTGGCTCGACGAGGAGGGGCTGAACCTCGACGTCTGCTCCGGCGGGGAACTGGCCACCGCCCTGTCCGCCGGCATGCCCGCCGACCGGATCGCCTTCCACGGCAACAACAAGTCCGTGGCGGAGATCCGCCGGGCCGTCGAGGCCGGTGTCGGACGGATCGTGCTCGACTCCTTCCAGGAGATCGTCCGGGTCGCGCACATCGCGCAGTCGCTCGGCATCCGGCAGCGGGTGCAGATCCGGATCACCGTCGGCGTCGAGGCGCACACGCACGAGTTCATCGCCACCGCCCACGAGGACCAGAAGTTCGGGATCCCGCTCGCCGGCGGGCAGGCCGCCGAGGCCGTGCGGCGGGCGCTCCGGCTGGACGGGCTGGAGGTCATCGGCATCCACAGTCACATCGGGTCGCAGATCTTCGACATGTCGGGGTTCGAGGTCGCCGCGCACCGGGTGGTCGGGCTGCTCAAGGACATCCGCGACGAGCACGGCGTCGAACTGCCCGAGATCGACCTCGGGGGCGGTCTCGGCATCGCCTACACCAGCGACGACGACCCCCGCGAGCCGCACGAGATCGCCAAGGCGCTGACCGAGATCGTCACCCGGGAGTGCGAGGCCGCCCGCCTCAGCGTCCCGCGCATCTCCGTGGAGCCGGGACGTGCCATCGTCGGGCCGACCGCCTTCACGGTGTACGAGGTCGGCACCGTCAAGCCGCTGGAGGGCCTGCGCACCTACGTCTCCGTCGACGGCGGGATGTCGGACAACATCCGCACCGCGCTGTACGACGCCGAGTACAGCGTCGCCCTCGTCTCCCGCCGCTCCGACGCCGAGCCGATGCTCAGCCGGGTCGTCGGCAAGCACTGCGAGAGCGGGGACATCGTGGTGCGCGACGCCTTCCTGCCGGGGGACCTGGCGCCGGGCGACCTGATCGCCGTACCGGCCACCGGGGCGTACTGCCGGTCGATGGCCAGCAACTACAACCACGTCCTCCGCCCGCCCGTCGTCGCCGTCGCGGACGGCGAGGCGCGGGTGATCGTCCGGCGCGAGACCGAGGAGGACCTCCTCCGTCTCGACGTCGGGTGAGGTAAGAACAGAAGGCGCGAGGGGACGCGGGAGAGGGAGGCGGAAGATCTTCGGTTCTCGCGGGCTTCGCAACGAAATTGATGTCTCACGATCCGGACAAAGGGCAGAAACTTCCGTCCGGTGAGTGAGACTGGTGCAATCGAGACGGTAATCGGGAAACGAGGTCGGATGATGCGTACGCGTCCGCTGAAGGTGGCGCTGCTGGGCTGTGGAGTGGTCGGCTCAGAGGTGGCGCGCATCATGACGACGCAGGCCGACGACCTCGCGGCCCGCATCGGCGCCCCGGTGGAGCTCGCCGGGGTCGCCGTGCGGCGCCCCGACCGGGTGCGTGAGGGCATCCCGGCCGAGCTGGTCACCACCGACGCCACCGCCCTCGTCAAACGGGGCGACCTCGATGTCGTCGTCGAGGTCATCGGCGGGATCGAGCCCGCGCGGACGCTGATCACCACCGCCTTCGCGCACGGCGCGTCCGTGGTCTCCGCGAACAAGGCGCTGCTCGCCCAGGACGGCGCCGCGCTGCACGCCGCCGCCGAGGAGCACGGCAAGGACCTCTACTACGAGGCCGCCGTCGCCGGTGCCATCCCGCTGATCCGGCCGCTGCGCGAGTCGCTCGCCGGTGACAAGGTCAACCGGGTGCTCGGCATCGTCAACGGGACGACGAACTTCATCCTCGACGCCATGGACACCACCGGCGCCGGCTATCAGGAGGCACTCGACGAGGCCACCGCCCTCGGGTACGCGGAAGCCGACCCCACCGCCGACGTCGAGGGCTTCGACGCCGCCGCCAAGGCCGCCATCCTGGCCGGAATCGCCTTCCACACGCGTGTGCGGCTCGACGACGTCCACCGCGAGGGCATGACCGAGGTCACCGCCGCCGACATCGCCTCGGCGAAGGAGATGGGCTGCACCATCAAACTGCTCGCCATCTGCGAGCGGGCCGGTGACGGCGCCTCCGTCACCGCGCGCGTGCATCCGGCGATGATCCCGCTCACCCACCCGCTGGCCTCGGTGCGCGGCGCCTACAACGCCGTGTTCGTGGAGTCGGAGGCCGCCGGGCAGCTGATGTTCTACGGGCCCGGCGCCGGTGGGGCGCCCACCGCCTCCGCCGTGCTCGGCGACCTCGTCGCCGTCTGCCGCAACCGGCTGGGCGGGGCCACCGGACCGGGCGAGTCCGCCTACGCGGCGCTGCCGGTCTCGCCGATGGGCGATGTCGTCACGCGCTACCACATCAGCCTCGACGTGGCCGACAAGCCGGGCGTTCTCGCCCAGGTCGCGACCGTGTTCGCGGAGCACGGCGTCTCGATCGACACGGTTCGCCAGCAGGGCAAGGACGGGGAGGCCTCCCTCGTCGTCGTCACCCACCGTGCGTCCGACGCGGCCCTCGGCGGCACCGTCGAGGCGTTGCGCAAGCTCGACACCGTGCGCGGTGTCGCCAGCATCATGCGGGTTGAAGGAGAGTAACCAGCAATGACCCACCAGTGGCGCGGAATCATCGAGGAGTACCGGGACCGGCTGCCGGTCGCCGACACCACGCCGGTCGTGACGCTCCGTGAGGGCGGTACGCCGCTCGTGCCCGCGCAGGTGCTCTCCGAGCGCACGGGTTGCGAGGTCCACCTCAAGGTGGAGGGCGCCAACCCGACCGGGTCCTTCAAGGACCGGGGGATGACCATGGCCATCTCCAAGGCCAAGGAGGAGGGTGCGCAGGCCGTCATCTGCGCCTCCACCGGCAACACCTCCGCCTCCGCCGCCGCCTACGGCGTGCGCGCCGGGATGGTCTCCGCGGTGCTCGTGCCGCAGGGCAAGATCGCGCTCGGCAAGATGGGCCAGGCCCTGGTGCACGGGGCGAAGATCCTCCAGGTCGACGGCAACTTCGACGACTGTCTCACCCTCGCCCGCGCGCTCAGCGACAACTACCCCGTGGCGCTGGTCAATTCGGTCAACCCGGTGCGTATCGAGGGTCAGAAGACGGCCGCCTTCGAGATCGTGGACATGCTCGGTGACGCCCCCGACATCCACGTCCTCCCGGTGGGCAACGCGGGTAACATCACCGCCTATTGGAAGGGCTACCGGGAGTACGCCGCCGACGGCGTGGCCACCCGGACCCCGCGCATGTGGGGCTTCCAGGCCTCCGGCAGCGCCCCGATCGTGCGCGGCGAGGTCGTCAAGGACCCGGCGACCATCGCCACCGCCATCCGGATCGGCAACCCGGCCTCGTGGCAGTACGCGCTCGCCGCGCGGGACGAGTCCGGCGGCCTCATCGACGAGGTGACGGACCGTGAGATCCTGCGCGCCTACCGGCTGTTGGCCTCGCAGGAGGGCGTCTTCGTCGAGCCCGCGTCCGCCGCGTCGGTCGCCGGTCTGCTGAAGGCCGCCGAGCAGGGCAAGGTCGACCCGGGGCAGAAGATCGTGTGCACCGTCACCGGCAACGGGCTGAAGGACCCGGACTGGGCCGTCGCCGGCGCCCCGCAACCGGTCACCGTCCCGGTGGACGCCGCCGCGGCCGCCGAACGGCTCGGGCTGGTCTGACAGGGCCGAGGGGGCTGAGGGGCCCGCGCGCCCCCGGCCCCTTCGGCGCCCTCCGCGCCCCGCGGCCGCCGCGTCGGACGGCAGGAAGGGCGTAAGAGGGCGCTTGCCCGGGGAGGTTTCCCACGGGGGGTGCACAGGGGGCTTGCGACACGCATCGTGCGCCTCCCGTGCGCCCTATGTCGACACGGAACCGTCCTTCGATAGGCTGTACTCAACCCACCCGCCGCATATGCCGCGGTACCGCGTCGTCCCCGTGGTCCGGAAGCGACCCCCGAAAGGCGCGGAAGGCGGCCGGCCACCCCGGTCGGCGGCGATCCCCGGGTTTCGTACGCCGTCGAATGTGATTCGACGGTCACCAGCTCAATCGACAGTCGCCCAGTTCCCACGACAGTCACCAGCTCAAGGAGAGTCAACGAGCGATGGCCGGTCCCGCGTTCCGCGCCGCCGCCGTCCGGGTGCGCGTCCCCGCCACCAGCGCCAACCTCGGTCCGGGCTTCGACGCCCTGGGCCTCGCGCTGGGCCTGTACGACGACGTGGTCGTCCGGGTGGCCGACGCCGGGCTGCACATCGACATCGCCGGTGAGGGCGGCGAGACCCTCCCGCGCGACGAGAGGCACCTGCTCGTACGCTCCCTGCGCACCGCCTTCGACCTGCTGGGCGGACAGCCGCGCGGCCTGGAGATCGTCTGCGCCAACCGCATTCCGCACGGCCGGGGCCTGGGCTCCTCCTCGGCCGCCATCTGCGCCGGCATAGTCGCCGCCCGCGCCGTGACCATAGGCGCCGAGGCCAAGCTCGACGACACCGCGCTGCTCGAGCTCGCCACCGAGATCGAGGGCCACCCCGACAACGTCGCCGCCTGCCTGCTGGGCGGCTTCAGCCTCTCCTGGATGGAGGGCGGTGCGGCCCGCGCGATCAGGCTGGAGCCCGCCGAATCCATCGTCCCGGTGGTCTTCGTGCCGGCCAGACCCGTCCTCACCGAGACCGCCCGCGGCCTGCTGCCGCGTACCGTGCCGCACGTCGACGCCGCCACCAACGCGGGCCGTGCCGCCCTGCTCGTCGAGGCTCTGACCAGGCGTCCCGAACTGCTGCTGCCCGCCACCGAGGACCGCCTGCACCAGGACTACCGGGCCCCCGCCATGCCCGAGAGCGCGGCCCTGGTGGAGCGGTTGCGCGCGGACGGCGTCCCCGCGGTGATCTCCGGTGCCGGGCCCACCGTCATGGCGCTGGCCGACGCCGACACCGCCGACAAGGTCGAAGCACTGGCCGGCGCCGACTGGGCCGCCAACCGGCTCCGTCTCGATCTGCAGGGAGCGAGCGTGCTTCCGCTTGCCGCCTGACACACGGTTGCCGGATGAGGAGAGGGGGAATGTTTGTTGGATCCGGTAGTGTTAACCTCAAGTCTGCACCCGACCCCACCACGGCGAGGTGCCTCGTGTCCCCGTTCGGGACAGACATTCTTCCGGGAGCTCCCCAAGCCACACCGTGTTCTCTGCGCCGTACGCGGACAGTGCGTCGCACGCGAACACTGAACGGCCCGCCGAGCACGCTCCGGAACCGGTGCGACCGCGCCACGTGACACTGGATGTCACGGCTCGGCAAGCGCCATCACCAGAAATTTCTCCCGCCGTTCCGGCGGACAACCGCCCCGGCACGGTTCGCACAGTAAGGACCGAAGCCGGACAGCACAACCGGTCGCCGAGCCAGACAGGCCGACGTCCGCTCCAGGGAAGGACCCTTCGTGAGCGACACCACCGATCTGATGGGCGCACGTGTCGAGGAGACCGCTGCCGCGCCCGCCACGGACGCTTCCGCGCCTGCCAGCGGTGCCGGCTCCCGGCGGCGCCGCGGTACCGGCCTCGAAGGCATGGTGCTGGCCGAGCTTCAGCAGGTCGCATCGGGCCTCGGTATCAGGGGCACCGCGCGTATGCGCAAGAGTCAGCTGATCGAGGTCATCAAGGAGGCGCAGGCGGGAGCAGGCGCCGCCGCGCCGAAGAGCGAGGCCCCGGCCGAGGCGGCGGAGGCCAAGCCCAAGCGCCGCGCCACCTCCCGGACCCGTACGGGTGAGACCGCCGAGAAGAAGCAGGCCGCCGCCGAAGACACCGCGGCCCAGCAGCAGATCGACATCCCCGGCCAGACGGCGCCGAAGGCCTCCGCGCCGGCCGAGCAGGCCCCCGCCGCCGAGGCCGCTCCCGTCGAGCGCCGCCGTCGCGTCACCGCCGAGGCGGGCGCTCCGGCCACCGTGTCGGAGAAGACCGCCGTCGAGGCGAAGACCGAGCCGCAGGACGAGACGAAGACCGAGGCCCAGTCGCAGCAGTCGCAGGGCGACGCCAAGTCCGACCACGACGGCCACGACGGCCACGACGGGCGCCGCCGCGACCGCCGTGACCGCGGCCGCAATGACCGGGGCGACCGGGCAGACCGCGGTGACCGTCGCCACAGGGGCGACGACCAGCAGCAGACCCAGGGTGGCCAGAGCGGTCAGGGGCGTCAGCAGAGCCAGCAGCAGGGCGGCCGTCAGGACGACGGTTACGACGACGACGGCGGAGGCCGTCGCGGTCGGCGCGGCCGCTACCGCGACCGTCGCGGCCGGCGCGGGCGCGACGAGGTGCAGGAGCCGCAGATCGCCGAGGACGACGTCCTGATCCCGGTCGCGGGCATCCTCGACATCCTCGACAACTACGCGTTCATCCGGACCTCCGGCTACCTGCCCGGCCCGAACGACGTGTACGTCTCCCTCGCCCAGGTCCGCAAGAACGGCCTGCGCAAGGGCGACCACCTCACCGGCGCGGTGCGTCAGCCCAAGGAGGGCGAGCGCCGCGAGAAGTTCAACGCGCTGGTCCGCCTGGACTCCGTCAACGGCATGGCGCCCGAACACGGCCGCGGCCGCCCGGAGTTCAACAAGCTCACCCCGCTGTACCCGCAGGACCGCCTCCGTCTGGAGACCGACCCCGGTGTCCTCACCACGCGGATCATCGACCTCGTGTCGCCGATCGGCAAGGGCCAGCGCGGTCTGATCGTGGCCCCGCCGAAGACCGGCAAGACCATGATCATGCAGGCGGTCGCCAACGCGATCACGCACAACAACCCCGAGTGCCACCTGATGGTCGTCCTCGTCGACGAGCGTCCGGAAGAGGTCACCGACATGCAGCGGTCGGTGAAGGGCGAGGTCATCTCCTCGACCTTCGACCGTCCGGCCGAGGACCACACCACGGTCGCCGAACTCGCCATCGAGCGCGCCAAGCGCCTGGTGGAGCTGGGTCACGACGTCGTCGTGCTGCTCGACTCGATCACCCGTCTGGGCCGTGCGTACAACCTCGCCGCCCCGGCCTCCGGCCGCATCCTCTCCGGTGGTGTCGACTCGACGGCGCTCTACCCGCCGAAGCGCTTCTTCGGCGCGGCCCGCAACATCGAGGACGGCGGCTCGCTGACCATCCTCGCCACCGCGCTGGTGGACACCGGGTCCCGCATGGACGAGGTGATCTTCGAGGAGTTCAAGGGCACCGGCAACATGGAGCTCAAGCTCGACCGGAAGCTCGCCGACAAGCGCATCTTCCCCGCGGTGGACGTCGACGCGTCCGGTACCCGCAAGGAGGAGATCCTGCTCGGCAGTGACGAGCTGGCCATCGTCTGGAAGCTGCGCCGGGTGCTGCACGCGCTCGACTCGCAGCAGGCGATCGAACTGCTCCTCGACAAGATGAAGCAGACGAAGTCGAACGCCGAGTTCCTGCTGCAGATCCAGAAGACGACGCCGACACCGGGCAACGGCGACTGACGTCGGTCCACCCCACCTCGGCTCCGCCCGGCACAAGGGCCGCTCCCCTCCGAGGGGAGCGGCCCTTTGTATGTACTCGGACAGGTGTACGATCACGCTGTTCCGGGCCGATCTTCACATCGCGACCCGAACTTCCGATCCCGAGGGGGGACTTGCGTGGGTACTTCCATGTCCGGGGGCGGTCGGCACAGACGCCGGGTCAGAATCGCGCTGCCCGTCGCCGCCGCCGGCGTCGCCGCGGCCGTCACCGCCGCACTGCTGACCTCGTCCGCCGGCGCCGCCACCGCACTGCCGCAGCCGCAGCCGACCGCCGCCCCGGCGTTCAGCCCGCCGTCACCGGCCGAGCTGAAGAAGCGCGTCGCCGGCGCGCTCGCCGGTGACGACACCGCCGGCCGGGCGAACCGGTCGTCGCTGAGCAAGAGCACCACCACCGGCACCGGCAGCAGCGGCTCCGTCATCGACGCGAAGATCATCGGTGGCAGCACGACCGCCATCACCTCTGCGCCCTGGATGGCGCAGCTCCACTACTACGACGACCGGGGCACCAGCCGCACGAGCGACGACATCGGCTTCTTCTGCGGTGGTGCCGTCGTGGCCCCGACGAAGATCCTCACCGCCGCGCACTGCGTCAAGGGATACAACTGGAACGCCAACGGCGCCGTCGTCACGGGGACCGCGCAGCTCCCCTCCGCCGACGGAAACCTGCGCGGCGGCACCGTCTCCGGCGTCTGGCGTCAGTGGAACCACCCGTCGTACAACGCGACGACCATCGACAACGACATCGCGGTGCTCACCCTGCCCGGTCCCGTCAAGGCCACCCCGATCCGCATGACCACCTCCGGCGACACCGCCTCCTACGCCGCCGGAAAGAGCGCCAAGGTCTACGGCTGGGGCCGCACCAGCTCCACCAGCCAGGCCGTCTCCGAGACGCTGAAGGCGGCCACGCTGCCCATCCAGTCCGACGCCACGTGCGCCCGCACCTACGGCGCCGACTTCGTCAAGGGCCACATGGTCTGCGCGGGCAAGCCCGCCTCCGGCACCGACAGCGGCACCACCTCCGCCTGCAACGGCGACTCCGGCGGCCCGCTGGTCGTGAACAACCGGATCGTCGGCGTCGTCTCCTGGGGCGTGAGGGACTGCGTCGAGAAGGGCGCCTACAGCGTCTTCGCCAAGGTGAGCAGCTACGTCGGGGCCGCCTACGCGCGCGTCGACGACACCAACATCAGCGGCGACCACCGCGCCGACCTGTGGGTGCGCAAGTCCTCGACGGGGACCGGCTACTCCATGGACTCCAAGGGCTCCTCCTTCGCCGCCCGCGAGTCCTGGGGCAACTGGAAGGGCGTCAACGTCGTCCTGCAGACCGACCTCAACCGGGACGGGTACCAGGACCTGGTGTACCGGCGCAGCAGCGACGGCGCCGTCTACTGGACCCGGTACGTGATCTCCAGCGGCACCTGGTCCACCAAGCGCATCTTCGACAACTGGAAGTCCCGTACCCGCATCGTCGCCCCCGGTGACGTCACCGGCGACTACCTGCCCGACCTGCTGTCCGTGGACTCCGCCGGTGTGCTGTGGATCTACCCGGGCAAGGGCAACGGCACCTTCTCCGCCCGCGTGAAGGTCGGCTCCGGCTGGAACCAGTACAACTCCGTGCGCGGCCACGGCGACTTCAACGGCGACGGGAAGACCGACCTGATCGCCCGCCACAAGAGCACCGGCGCGGTGTACCTGTACCGGGGCACCGGCAAGGCCGGCACCGGTGCCTTCTCCGGCCGGGTCAAGGTCCGCACCTGGAGCAGCAAGACGTACAACGCCTTCGCCACCGTGGGCGACGTCAGCGGCGACGGCAAGGCCGACTTCCTGGCCCGCACCCCCGGCGGCACCCTGTACCTGTACAAGGGCACCGGGAAGGCCACGAGCGGGATCTTCGCCGCCAGGATCTCCGTCGGTACCGGTTTCCAGCAGTACGGCATCTTCGGCTGACGGCGCGGGACACCGCAGGTGAGCGCCGTGCTCACCGCTCCTGAACGGAACACCCGGGCCCGGCCGTGCAACGGCCGGGCCCGGGTGCCGTGCGGCCCCGGGCCGGTCTCTCCCTCCGGCCGGGCGGCGGAACGACGGGTACGGCGGGACGATGGTTGCTGTACGGGGTCGTCATCCGGCCGGGTCCGGCACCGGAGGCAGAGGTGACCGACCGGGCAGGAGCTGAGGAGCGCATGTCCGCGGAGAGCACACCAGGGGCCGACCCACCGGCCCGGAGAAGGCGCCGCACGCCGCACGGCAGGCGGCACAGCGGTCTCAAGGCCATGGCCTGGACCGCCGCGGCCGTCCTCGTCCTGGGCGGCGCCGGCGCCGGATACGTGTACGTCAGACTCAACGGCAACCTCACGAGCATCGACATCGACCGCCTCCTCGGCACCGACCGGCCAGAGAAGGCCGGCAACGGCTCCGAGAACGTCCTCGTCCTCGGTTCCGACAGCCGCTCCGGGGGCAACCGGAAGCTCGGCGGCGGTGCCGACGACGGCGGCGCCCGCTCCGACGCCGCGATGATCGTGCACGTCCACGAGGGGCACCGGAAGGCGTCCGTGGTGTCCGTCCCGCGGGACACCGTCGTCGACCGGCCCGAGTGCACCGACACCGAGGGCGGCACCCACCCCGCCGCGAACGGTGTGATGTTCAATTCCGCGTACGCCACCGGCGGGGCCGCCTGCGTCGTGAAGACCGTCGAGTCGATGACCGACCTGCGCATGGACCACTACCTGGAGGTCGACTTCACCGGTTTCCGGAAAATCGTGGACGAACTGGGCGGCGTCGAGGTCACCACCACCGAGGACATCGACGACCCCGACAGCCACCTCGAGCTGGCGGCAGGCACCCACCGGCTCGACGGCGCACAGGCCCTCGGCCTGGTGCGCACCCGGCACGGCGTCGGCGACGGCTCCGACCTGGGCCGCATCCAGATCCAGCAGGCCTTCCTCAGGGCCCTGGTCCGGCAGGTGAAGGACGTCGGCCTCCTCACCGATCCCAGGAAGCTCTACGACATCGCCGACACGGTCACCAGGACCGTCACCACCGACTCCGGCCTGGGCTCGGTGAACTCCCTGGTCTCCTTCGTCGGCGGCCTGAAGGGCATCGGCCCCGGGGACATGGACATGGTGACCATGCCGGTGCGTTACGACCCCGCCGCCCCCAACCGCGTCCTGCCGTGGAAGGAGAAGGCGCGGCTGGTCTGGGAGGCCCTGAGGAACGACGGGCCGATCCCGCGCTCGGCGACGGCGGACACGGCCACGGGTGGGGCCGAGGGCGTCGTCAGCGCCTCTTGAGCACGCCTCGAGCGATCCTCGGGCTCCGGCGTCGCGAGCCGGACCCGCTCCCGGGAACAAACGACGGCCGCCCCCGGTTTTGGGGGATGGCCCCAGTCCTGGCAGACTGGTACGTCGGCTCCGGTTCACGCTCCCGCATCCCGTGGTGGCGACCCGGCGCCCTCCCCGATCTAGGAGACACCTTGAAGCGCGACATCCACCCCGCGTACGTCGAGACGCAGGTCAGCTGCACCTGCGGCGCGTCGTTCACGACCCGCAGCACCATCGAGTCCGGCGCCGTCCGGGCCGAGGTCTGCTCCGAGTGCCACCCGTTCTACACGGGCAAGCAGAAGATCCTCGACACCGGTGGCCGTGTGGCCCGCTTCGAGGCCCGCTTCGGCAAGGCCTCCGGCTCCAAGAAGTAGCGAGCCACCCATCGCCGGTCCACGGCAGCGCCTCCTTTCGGGGGCGCCCGCCGGGACCGGCGTTTTTGGTCGCCCGCCTTCCCCTTCCCACGCAGTAGCAGGAGCCCAAGATGTTCGAGGCCGTCGAGGAACTCGTCACCGAACACGCCGACCTGGAGACGAAGCTCGCCGACCCGTCGGTCCACGCCGACCAGGCCAACGCGCGCAGGCTGAACAAGCGGTACGCCGAGCTCACCCCGATCGTCGCCACGTACCGCTCCTGGAAGCAGACGGGCGACGACATCGAAGCCGCGCGTGAACTGGCCGCCGACGACCCGGATTTCGCCGCCGAGGTCAAGGACCTGGAACAGCAGCAGGGGGAGCTGACCGAGAAGCTGCGGCTCCTGCTGGTCCCGCGCGACCCCAGCGACGACAAGGACGTCATCCTCGAGGTCAAGGCGGGCGCGGGCGGCGACGAGTCCGCCCTGTTCGCGGGAGACCTGCTGCGCATGTACCTGCGCTACGCCGAGCGCGTCGGCTGGAAGACCGAGATCATCGACGCCACCGAGTCGGAGCTGGGCGGCTACAAGGACGTCCAGGTCGCCGTGAAGACCAAGGGCGGCCAGGGCGCCACCGAGCCCGGACAGGGCGTGTGGGCCCGGCTGAAGTACGAGGGCGGCGTGCACCGCGTGCAGCGGGTGCCGGCCACCGAGTCGCAGGGCCGTATCCACACCTCCGCGGCGGGCGTCCTGGTGACGCCCGAGGCGGAGGAGATCGACGTCGAGATCAACCCGAACGATCTGCGGATCGACGTCTACCGGTCCTCGGGCCCCGGTGGGCAGTCCGTCAACACCACCGACTCCGCCGTGCGCATCACGCACATCCCGACCGGGGTCGTCGCCTCCTGCCAGAACGAGAAGAGCCAGCTGCAGAACAAGGAGCAGGCACTGCGTATCCTGCGCTCCAGGCTGCTCGCGATGGCGCAGGAGGAGGCGGAACGGGAGGCCTCCGACGCCCGTCGCAGCCAGGTCCGCACCGTCGACCGTTCCGAGAAGATCCGTACCTACAACTTCCCGGAGAACCGCATCTCGGACCACCGCGTCGGGTTCAAGGCGTACAACCTGGACCAGGTCCTGGACGGCGACCTGGACGCGGTGATCCAGGCCTGTGTCGACGCGGACTCGGCTGCCAAGCTCGCCGCAGCGTAACTCTCGTAGACAGTCCGGAGGACCAGCGTGCAGCAACCATTTGGGGGGCGCCCCCCGAACCCCCGCAGCGTGCTGCTCACGGAGGTGGCCCAGGCCACCCAGCGGCTCGCCGACGCCGGCGTGCCCTCGCCGCGCACCGACGCGGAGGAGCTCGCCGCGTTCGTGCACGGAGTCAAGCGCGGCGAGCTGCACCAGGTGAAGGACTCCGACTTCGACGCCCGGTACTGGGAGGTCGTCGCCCGCCGCGAGGCGCGCGAACCGCTCCAGCACATCACCGGGCACGCCTACTTCCGCTACCTCGAACTCCAGGTGGGGCCAGGGGTGTTCGTGCCGCGCCCGGAGACCGAGTCGGTCGTCGGATGGGCCATAGACGCGGTACGGGCCATGGACGTCGTCGAGCCGTGCGTCGTCGACCTGTGCACCGGCTCGGGCGCGATCGCGCTCGCACTGGCCCAGGAGGTCCCGCGGTCCCGGGTGTACGCCGTGGAGATGTCCGAGGACGCCCTGGTGTGGACCCGCAAGAACATGGAGGGGTCAAGGGTCGAACTGCGCCAGGGGAACGCCCTGACGGCCTTCCCGGACCTCGACGGCCAGGTCGACCTGGTGATCTCCAACCCGCCGTACATCCCGCTCACCGAATGGGAGTACGTCGCCCCCGAGGCGCGCGACCACGACCCCGAGATGGCGCTGTTCTCCGGCGAGGACGGCCTCGACCTCATCCGCGGCCTGGAACGCACCGCGCACCGGCTGCTGCGACCCGGCGGGGTGGTCGTCGTCGAGCACGCCGACACCCAGGGCGGCCAGGTGCCGTGGATCTTCGCCGAGGACCGCGGCTGGACCGACGCCGCCGACCACCCCGACCTGAACAACCGGCCCCGGTTCGCCACCGCCCGCAAGGCGGTCCCGTGAGCCCCCCGCAGACTTCATCCACCCCCAGCCGCACGTGTACGAGGAGGCCCGCCAGATGGCTCGGCGATACGACACCAACGACGCGACCGATCGCGCGACCGGTCTGCGTGAAGCCGCGTCCGCCGTCCGCCGTGGCGAGCTCGTGGTGCTGCCGACGGACACGGTCTACGGCATCGGCGCGGACGCGTTCACCGGGGAGGCCGTCGCCGACCTCCTGGAGGCCAAGGGACGCGGCCGCAACATGCCCACACCGGTGCTCATCGGCTCGCCGAACACCCTGCACGGCCTGGTCACCGACTTCTCCGAGCAGGCCTGGGAACTGGTCGACGCCTTCTGGCCGGGCGCGCTGACCCTGGTCGCCCGGCACCAGCCGTCCCTCCAGTGGGACCTCGGGGACACCCGGGGCACGGTCGCCGTACGGATGCCGCTGCACCCGGTCGCCATCGAACTGCTCACCGAGGTCGGCCCGATGGCCGTCTCCTCGGCCAACCTGACCGGGCACCCCGCGCCGGAGAACTGCGACGCGGCGCAGGACATGCTCGGCGACTCCGTCTCCGTCTACCTCGACGGCGGGCCCACCCCGGGCATCGTCCCCTCGTCGATCGTCGACGTCACGCGCCCCGTGCCCGTACTGCTGCGCGAAGGCGCCGTCTCCCCGGAGGAGCTGCGCAAAGTGGTACCCGACCTCGAGGTGGCGAATTGACGGCGCCCGAGTCGGGGCGTGGCATAGGCAACGGGGAGAGCGGCGCGGAGGAGACGACCACCTTCGGGTTTCCGCGCGACAGCTTCCGCATCCTCCACGTCAGCACCGGAAACGTCTGCCGTTCGCCCATCACCGAGCGGCTGACCCGGCATTTCGTGAACCAGCGGCTGGGCATCCTGGGCTGCGGCCTGATCGTGGAGAGCGCGGGCACCTGGGGTCACGAGGGCGCGCCGATGGAGACGCACGCGGAGACCGTGCTGGCCGAGTTCGGCGCGGACGCCTCCGGCTTCGTCGGCCGTGAGCTGCTGGACGAGCACGTCATCCGCGCCGACCTGGTCCTGACCGCGACCCGGGACCACCGCGCCCAGGTCATCTCCATGGGCCACTCGGCGGGCCTGCGCACCTTCACCCTGAAGGAGTTCACCCGCCTGGTGAACGCGATCGACCCGGCGACGCTGCCCCCGCTGGACGACGGCCTGGTCATGCGCGCCCGCGCCCTGGTCCGCGCCGCCGCCGCGCTGCGCGGCTGGCTGCTGGCCCCGACCGCCGAGGCGGACGAGGTCTTCGACCCGTACGGGGCACCCCTGCCCCTCTTCCGCTCCATCGGCGACGAGATACACCAGGCCCTGGACCCGGTCGTCACCGCCCTCACCGGCGTCCCGACCCGGGCCTGACCGCTCCGCCCGGATCGCGCGTCCGACCGTGTCCTGCCCGGGGTGCGGGGCCCCTGCCCCGGGCGCCACGGTCCCGGGCCGCTCACACCGCCACCGTGTGGCGGGCCGTCCGGTCGTCCGGGCGGGCTCCGTACGGGCTGTCGGGGCGGGGGTGGCTGCGAGGCGGCCGCCCGCCGCTCTCCGGGTGGCGTCCGGCACCCCGGGAGAGCGCGGCGGCCGGGCGGCCCGGGGGTGGCGGGCCTACATTGGTCGTACGCCGGCGTCGACGTCCGGGAGCCCACCATGACGGTCACCCATGCCCTCGAGGGCGAGTTCGGGGTTCTGCGCCGACAGGACCCCGAGATCGCCGAGATCCTGCTCGGCGAGCGTGAGCGGCAGGCGACCACGCTCCAGCTGATCGCCGCCGAGAACTTCACCTCGCCGGCCGTGCTGGCCGCCCTCGGCTCCCCGCTGGCCAACAAGTACGCCGAGGGGTACCCGGGCGCCCGCCACCACGGCGGCTGCGAGATCGTCGACGTCGCCGAACGCCTCGCCGTGGAGCGTGCCGAGGCGCTGTTCGGCGCCGACCACGCCAACGTCCAGGCGCACTCCGGCTCGTCCGCCGTGCTGGCCGCCTACGCCGCCCTGCTGCGCCCCGGAGACACCGTCCTCGCCCTCGGCCTGCCCCACGGCGGCCACCTCACCCACGGCTCGCCCGCGAACTTCTCCGGCCGCTGGTTCGACTTCATCGGCTACGGCGTGGACGCGGAGAGCGGGCTCATCGACCGCGACCAGGTCCGCACCCTGGCCCGTACGCACCGGCCCAAGGCGATCGTGTGCGGCTCCATCGCCTATCCGCGCCACATCGACCACGCCTTCTTCCGCGAGGTGGCCGACGAGGTCGGCGCCTACCTCATCGCGGACGCCGCGCACCCCATCGGCCTGGTCGCCGGGGGAGCGGCCCCGAACCCGGTCCCGTACGCGGACGTCGTCTGCGCCACCACGCACAAGGTGCTGCGCGGGCCGCGCGGCGGCATGATCCTGTGCGGCGCGGAACTGGCCGAGCGTATCGACCGTGCCGTCTTCCCCTTCACCCAGGGCGGGGCGCAGATGCACACGATCGCCGCCAAGGCGGTCGCGTTCGGGGAGGCGGCCACACCGGCGTTCACCGTGTACGCCCACCGGGTGGTGGCCAACGCGCGGGCACTCGCCGCCGCACTGGCCGACGAGGGACTGATCGTCACCACCGGCGGCACCGACACCCATCTGATCACCGCCGACCCCGCCCCGCTCGGCGTCGCCGGACGCGAGGCCCGCGGCCTGCTGGCGGGGGCCGGGATCGTCCTGGACTGCTGCGCGCTGCCGCACGCCGACGACCGCGGGCTGCGCCTGGGCACCGCGGCGGTGACCACGCAGGGCATGGGGGAGCCGGAGATGGCACTGATCGCGGGCCTGCTGGCGAGCGTCCTCCGGGGCGGCACCGAGCCCGCCCGGGCCCGCGCGGACGTACGGGAACTGACCGCGGCCTTTCCGCCGTATCCCGGCTGAGACGTGTCACCCGGCTCACCCGGCCGGGTTCTCGCGCCCGTATCGGCGCGCATGCGGGGTAGGCGCGCCCGCATGCCGGGCCGACCGCACAGTCACTCGTGCAACCATCGTCGCTACCCGGAAGTCCTCACCCGTATGCGTGCCTCGCTAGGGTGTGGGGCTGTGATGGCCAGCGAGATCTGTGGGGAAGCCCGTGCGTGAATACCTGCTGACGCTCTGCATCACGGCCGCGGTGACGTATCTGCTGACAGGGCCGGTACGGAAGTTCGCGATCGTGGCGGGGGCGATGCCGGAGATCCGGGCACGTGACGTGCACCGGGAACCCACTCCGCGGCTCGGCGGTATCGCCATGTTCTTCGGCCTGTGCGCGGGCCTGCTGGTGGCCAGCCACCTGACGAACCTGAACGAGCTCTTCGAGAGGTCCAACGAACCGCGCGCCCTGCTGTCAGGGGCCGCCTTGATCTGGCTGATCGGTGTGCTGGACGACAAGTTCGAGATCGACGCCCTGATCAAGCTGGGCGGCCAGATGATCGCCGCCGGCGTGATGGTCATGCAGGGTCTGACGATCCTGTGGATCCCGCTGCCGGGTGTCGGCACGGTGGCGCTCACCCAGTGGCAGAGCACGCTCTTCACGGTCGCCCTGGTGGTCATCACCATCAACGCGGTGAACTTCGTCGACGGTCTGGACGGGCTGGCGGCGGGCATGGTGTGCATCGCCGCGTGCGCGTTCTTCCTGTACGCCTACCGCATCTGGTTCGGCTACAACATCGAGGCGGCGGCCCCCGCCACGCTCTTCGCGGCCATCCTCATGGGCATGTGCCTGGGCTTCCTGCCGCACAACATGCATCCCGCGCGGATCTTCATGGGCGACTCCGGCTCCATGCTCATCGGCCTGGTCCTCGCCGCCGGTGCGATCTCCATCACAGGCCAGGTCGACCCGGACGCGCTGAACCTGTACGCGGGTTCGGAGAGGGAGGCCGTGCACCAGACGGTGCCGGTCTACATCCCGCTGCTGCTGCCGCTGACGATCATCGCGGTACCGGCCGCCGACCTGGTCCTGGCCATCGTGCGGCGCACCTGGCGGGGCCAGTCGCCGTTCGCGGCGGACCGGGGCCATCTGCACCACCGTCTGCTGGAGATCGGCCACTCGCACAGCAGGGCGGTGCTGATCATGTACTTCTGGTCGGCGCTGATCGCCTTCGGCGCGCTCGCCTACTCGGTCAACTCGGCGTCCATGTGGATCGTGCTGAGCGTCGTCATCCTGAGCGCCATCGGTCTGCTGCTGCTCCTGCTGCCCCGGTTCACCCCGCGCGCGCCGCGCTGGGCGGAGGCGTTCGTCCCGCCGCGCTACCGCCGCCGCAGGGCCCTGGTGACGCCGGAAGCGCCGGAAGCCTCCGGCGACCCCGCCACGGCGCCGTCACGGGCCGCCGATGCCCCCGACGGCCCCGAGGAGGCCGCTGACGGCCACCGCGCCCCGGTCACCGCCGGCGTCTCGGGCGTCAACGGCGCGACGGCCCTCGGCCACCGCGCACGTCTGGGCGACCGGGGGAAGGCCGGCAGCTCCCGCTGACGGGGCGTCACGACGGGCGTCGGGGCGGGCGGCACGGTCAAGGTAAGAATCCGACTAGAGCATTGCCAAGTCGTGGGGCTGTGATGGGGCGTTCTTGGGGGTGCGAAGTGCCCCAATATCAGACAAGTCACCCTCGTGCGCGCCCAGGCGTGCCGCTTCACTCTCGTGCGTGACGTTCTGCACGCTCATTAGGTAAAGAGTCCATCAAATAGTTTGTGATACCGTTCACGAGTCTCACCGGAGAGAGCCGGCGGACCGTGGTGCGACGGTTCGACGGTGGGGAGGAAAACTCACTCCATCCGGGGGACTACGCTCGTCCCCGACGACATCCCATGTGCCTCATGCCCCCTGCTCAAAGCGGAGTTCCGTCATGCCGTCCAACGACGTCCGGATTCTGATCCAGGCTGCCGTCCCCACCGCTGCCGTCGGTGCGGTCGCGGTCGCGGTCGGTGGTGCCGTCGAAGGCGGCCAGGGGGTGATCGGAGCGGTCATCGGAGCGCTGCTCGTGATCCTGCTCATGGGGACGGGTCTGTACGTCCTGCAGTGGATCGCCAGGTCGATACCGCATCTGTTCCAGGCGATGGGGCTGATGATGTACATGACGCAGATCCTGCTGATCTTCGTCTTCATCGCGCTCTTCAAGGACACGACGCTCTTCCACCCGAAGGTCTTCGCCCTCTCGCTGCTCGTCTCCACCCTCACCTGGGTCGCCGCGCAGGCGCGGGCCACGATGAAGGCCAAGACCTTCTACGTGGACCCCGAGCCCACGACGGCCGGGAACGCGGCGGAGAAGAAGGAATCCACGGAGCGGCCGTCGTGAGGCGTAGGGCCGGGATAAAGGCGCACGACGGACCCTGCTATCGTCCGGTGCCAACTGCGGCATCGCGGGCGCGGGCATCCGAGCTGACGCCTGTCACATCGCGAGGCGAGATGCCCCACTGCCGCCCCCACATCCGTAACACCAGTCCCGTGCCGAACCGCGGCCCCGTGCCGCGCCGACACCACGAGGTTGCCGAATCCATGCGCCACGCTGAAGGAGCCCGCGGTGAGTGCTGACCCGACACAGGTGCTCGCCTTCGAGACCGACTGCCACATCTTCGACGGCTGTGGCTTCCCGTCTCCCGGGCTGCACTCGTTCCTGTTCGAGCCCCTGTGGGGCGACGCCGACAGCAGCGTGTACTTCAACAAGACGATGCTGCTGGCGCTGCTCGGCTCGATCGTCATCATCGGCTTCTTCTGGGCGGCGTTCCGCCGGCCCCAGGTCGTCCCCGGCAAGCTCCAGATGGTCGCCGAGGCCGGCTACGACTTCGTCCGCCGGGGTGTCGTCTACGAGACGATGGGCAAGCGCGAGGGCGAGAAGTACGTCCCGTTCGTCGTCGCGCTGTTCTTCTTCGTCTGGATGATGAACCTCTGGTCGATCATTCCGTTCGCCCAGATGCCGGTGACGTCGATCTTCGCCTACCCGCTGGGCCTCGCGCTGCTCGTCTACATCGTCTGGGTCTCGCTGACCTTCAAGCGGCACGGCTTCACCGGCGCCCTGAAGAACTTCACCGGCTACGACAAGTCGCTCGGCGCCGCGCTGCCGGTCGTCATGCTGATCGAGGCCTTCTCGAACCTGCTCGTGCGGCCCTTCACCCACGCCGTGCGACTCTTCGCGAACATGTTCGCGGGCCACATCCTGCTGGTGCTGTTCACCATCGCCAGCTGGTACCTGCTGAACGGCATCGGGATCGCCTACGCCGGCGTCTCGTTCGTGATGGTCCTGGTGATGACCGTCTTCGAGCTCTTCATCCAGGCCCTGCAGGCGTACGTCTTCGTCCTGCTGACCGTTACCTACATCCAGGGCGCGCTCGCCGAGCAGCACTGAGCGTCCCGCACCGCCCCTATTCGACCGGTGGCCCACCCCCACCGGCCCGTGAAGAAAAGGAAGAACCGGAATGTCCCAGACCCTGGCTGCTGTCACCGGCTCCATCGCGTCCATCGGCTACGGCATCGCCGCGTTCGGCCCCGGCATCGGCGTCGGCATCATCTTCGGCAAGGGCACCGAGGCCCTCGCCCGTCAGCCCGAGGCCGCCGGTCTGATCCGCGCCAACCAGATCCTCGGCTTCGCCTTCTGTGAGGCGCTGGCCCTCATCGGTCTGGTCATGCCGTTCGTCTACGGCAAGTGATCATCTGATCCGCGACCGGTCCACCAGACGAAAGGCACTCTGATATGAGCGCACTGCTTCATATCGCGGCCGAGGAGGCTCAGAACCCCCTCGTCCCGCCGATTCCCGAGCTCGTCATCGGCCTGCTCGCCTTCGTCATCGTCTTCGGTTTCCTCGCCAAGAAGCTCCTCCCGAACATCAACAAGGTTCTGGAGCAGCGTCGCGAGGCCATCGAGGGCGGTATCGAGAAGGCCGAGGCCGCTCAGACCGAGGCCCAGAGCGTTCTCGAGCAGTACAAGGCTCAGCTCGCCGAGGCCCGGCACGAGGCCGCGCGCCTGCGCCAGGAAGCGCAGGAGCAGGGCGCCACGCTCATCGCCGAGATGCGCGCGGAAGGCCAGCGGCAGCGTGAGGAGATCATCGCCGCCGGTCACGCGCAGATCGAGGCGGACCGCAAGGCGGCCGCGTCGGTGCTGCGCCAGGACGTCGGCAAGCTCGCCACCGACCTGGCCGGCAAGCTCGTCGGCGAGTCCCTCGAGGACCACGCCCGGCAGAGCCGCGTGATCGACCGGTTCCTCGACGACCTCGACCAGAAGGCCGAGGCCGCACGATGAACGGAGCGAGCCGCGAGGCCCTGGCAGCCGCACGTGAGCGTCTCGACGCGCTGACGGACTCCACGTCCGTCGACGCCGGCTCGCTCGCCGAAGAGCTGGCCGCCGTCACCGCGCTGCTCCACCGCGAGGTGTCGTTGCGCCGGGTCCTCACCGACCCGGCGCAGGCCGGCGAGGCCAAGGCGGAACTGGCCCAGCGCCTGCTCGGAAGCCAGCTCAGCGGCCCCGCCGCCGACCTGGTGTCCGGCATGGTGCGCTCCCGCTGGTCGCAGTCCCGCGACCTGGTGGACGCACTGGAGGAGCTGGCCGACCTCGCCGACCTCACCGCCGCGCAGCAGGCGGGCGCGCTCGACGGGGTCGAGGACGAGCTGTTCCGGTTCGGCCGGATCGTCTCCTCGAGCAACGAGCTGCGCGCCGCGCTGACCGACCGCAAGGCCACCACCTCCGCCAAGAGCGAGCTGCTGCGCAGCCTGCTCGGGGGCAGGGCGCACGCGACCACCGAACGTCTGGTGACGCGTCTGGTGACCGCGCCGCGGGGACGTAGCCTGGAGTCGGGACTCGAGTCCCTGTCCAAGCTCGCCGCCGAGCGGCGTGACCGCATGGTGGCCGTCGTCACCTCCGCGGTGCCGCTGAGCGACGCACAGAAGCAGCGCCTCGGCGCCGGCCTCGCGAAGCTCTATGGACGCCGCATGCACCTCAACCTCGCCGTGGACCCCGAGGTCATCGGCGGGATGCGGGTGCAGGTCGGCGACGAGATCATCAACGGCTCCATCGCGGACCGGCTGGAGGACGCGAGCCGCCGACTGGCGAGCTAGCGCCGACGCGGCAGTCGTGCACGGTGCGACAGACGTGACCGACGCAGCAACTGAACACCAAGAACGTACTTGCGGCCCTGGTTGGGCCGTGCAGAGGATTCACCTCTTCTGGGGGGAGTCCCGACTCGTGGAATACCCCCAAAGTGAAACTTCGGGCCCAACAAGGAGAGCAGGGAACTCAGATGGCGGAGCTCACGATCCGGCCGGAGGAGATCCGGGACGCACTGGAGAACTTCGTCCAGTCGTACAAGCCGGACGCGGCCTCGCGCGAGGAAGTCGGCACGGTCACCCTCGCCGGCGACGGCATCGCCAAGGTCGAGGGTCTGCCCTCGGCCATGGCCAACGAGCTGCTGAAGTTCGAGGACGGCACCCTCGGCCTCGCCCTCAACCTCGAGGAGCGCGAGATCGGTGCCATCGTCCTCGGTGAGTTCAGCGGCATCGAGGAGGGCCAGCCGGTCGCCCGCACCGGCGAGGTCCTGTCCGTCGCCGTGGGCGAGGGCTACCTCGGCCGCGTGGTCGACCCGCTCGGCAACCCGATCGACGGCCTCGGCGAGATCGAGACCGAGGGCCGCCGCGCCCTCGAACTGCAGGCCCCCACGGTCATGCAGCGCAAGTCGGTGCACGAGCCGATGGAGACGGGCTACAAGGCCGTCGACGCCATGACCCCGATCGGCCGCGGTCAGCGTCAGCTGATCATCGGCGACCGCGGCACCGGCAAGACCGCGCTGGCCGTCGACACGATCATCAACCAGCGTGACAACTGGCGCTCCGGCGACGTGAACAAGCAGGTCCGCTGCATCTACGTCGCCGTCGGCCAGAAGGGCTCCACCATCGCGTCGGTCCGCCGCGCGCTGGAGGAGAACGGCGCCCTGGAGTACACGACCATCGTCGCCGCCCCGGCGTCCGACCCGGCCGGCTTCAAGTACCTGGCGCCCTACACCGGCTCGGCCATCGGCCAGCAGTGGATGTACCAGGGCAAGCACGTCCTGATCATCTTCGACGACCTGTCGAAGCAGGCCGACGCCTACCGCGCCGTCTCCCTGCTGCTGCGCCGCCCGCCGGGGCGCGAGGCCTACCCGGGCGACGTCTTCTACCTGCACTCCCGCCTCCTGGAGCGCTGCGCCAAGCTCTCCGACGAGATGGGCAAGGGCTCGATGACCGGTCTGCCGATCGTCGAGACCAAGGCGAACGACGTGTCGGCGTTCATCCCGACCAACGTCATCTCCATCACCGACGGCCAGTGCTTCCTGGAGTCCGACCTGTTCAACGCCGGTCAGCGCCCGGCCCTGAACGTCGGTATCTCGGTCTCCCGCGTCGGTGGCTCGGCCCAGCACAAGGCGATGAAGCAGGTCTCCGGCCGACTGCGCGTGGACCTCGCCCAGTTCCGTGAGCTGGAGGCGTTCGCCGCCTTCGGTTCCGACCTGGACGCCGCGTCGAAGTCGCAGCTGGAGCGCGGTCAGCGCATGGTCGAGCTGCTGAAGCAGGACCAGTACCAGCCGATGGCCACCGAGGACCAGGTCGTCTCCGTCTGGGCCGGCACCACCGGCAAGATGGACGAGGTGCCGGTCGCCGACATCCGCCGCTTCGAGAAGGAGCTGCTGGAGTACCTGCACCGCAGCGAGCAGGGCCTCATGACCTCCATCCGCGAGGGCGGCAAGATGTCGGACGACACCCTCCAGGCCGTGGGCGACGCGATCGCGGCCTTCAAGAAGCAGTTCGAGACGAGCGAAGGCAAGCTGCTCGGCGAGGACGCTCCGGCTGCTGCCGCCAAGTGACGTTCAAGGAAGGGACCTGACTCATGGGAGCCCAGCTCCGGGTCTACAAGCGTCGCATCCGATCCGTCACCGCGACCAAGAAGATCACCAAGGCGATGGAGATGATCGCCGCCTCGCGCGTCGTCAAGGCGCAGCGCAAGGTGCGGTCCTCCACGCCGTACGCCCAGGAACTGACCCGTGCGGTCACGGCCGTCGGTACCGGTTCGGACGCCAAGCACCCGCTGACGACGGAGGCGGAGAACCCGACCCGTGCCGCGGTCCTGCTCCTCACGAGCGACCGCGGCCTGGCCGGCGCCTTCAACGCCAACGCGATCAAGGCGGCGGAGCAGTTGACCGAGCGCCTGGAGGGCGAGGGCCTGGAGGTCGACACGTACATCGTCGGCCGCCGTGGGCTCGCGCACTACAACTTCCGTGAGCGCAAGGTCGCGGAGTCGTTCGCGGGCTTCACCGACGAGCCCACGTACGCGGACGCCAAGACCGTCGCGGCGCCGCTGATCGAGGCCATCGAGAAGGACACGGCGGACGGCGGAGTGGACGAACTCCACATCGTCTACACCGAGTTCGTCTCGATGATGACGCAGACCGCGGTCGACTCCCGACTGCTTCCGCTGCGCCTCGAAGAGGTCGCGGAGGAGACGTCCACCAAGGACGAGATCCTTCCGCTGTACGACTTCGAGCCCTCGGCGGAGGACGTTCTCGACGCCCTGCTGCCGCGCTACGTGGAGAGCCGCATCTACAACGCGCTGCTCCAGTCGGCCGCTTCGAAGCACGCCGCCACACGGCGCGCGATGAAGTCGGCCACCGACAACGCGGGTGAGCTGATCAACACGCTCTCCCGTCTTGCCAACGCGGCCCGCCAGGCCGAAATCACCCAGGAAATCAGCGAGATCGTCGGTGGCGCAGGCGCTCTGGCCGACGCAAACGCGGGGAGTGACAATTAATGACCACCACTGTTGAGACCGCGACGGCCACGGGCCGTGTCGCCCGGGTCATCGGCCCGGTCGTCGACGTGGAGTTCCCCGTCGACGCGATGCCGGAGATCTACAACGCCCTGCACGTCGAGGTCGCAGACCCGGCGAACGAGGGCGAGCTGAAGACGCTGACCCTGGAGGTCGCCCAGCACCTGGGTGAGGGCCTGGTCCGCACCATCTCCATGCAGCCCACCGACGGTCTGGTCCGCCAGGCCGTGGTGACCGACACGGGCTCGGCGATCTCCGTCCCCGTCGGCGACTTCACCAAGGGCAAGGTGTTCAACACCCTCGGTGCGGTGCTGAACAGCGACGAGACCTACGAGGGCGAGCGCTGGCCGATCCACCGCAAGGCGCCGAACTTCGACGAGCTCGAGTCGAAGACCGAGATGTTCGAGACCGGCGTCAAGGTCATCGACCTGCTGACCCCGTACGTCAAGGGCGGCAAGATCGGTCTGTTCGGCGGTGCCGGCGTCGGCAAGACGGTGCTCATCCAGGAGATGATCTACCGCGTCGCCAACAACCACGACGGTGTGTCGGTGTTCGCCGGTGTCGGTGAGCGCACCCGTGAGGGCAACGACCTCATCGACGAGATGAGCGAGTCGGGCGTCATCGACAAGACCGCCCTGGTCTTCGGCCAGATGGACGAGCCCCCGGGCACCCGTCTGCGCGTCGCGCTGGCCGGCCTCACCATGGCCGAGTACTTCCGTGACGTCCAGAAGCAGGACGTGCTGTTCTTCATCGACAACATCTTCCGCTTCACGCAGGCCGGTTCCGAGGTGTCGACCCTGCTCGGCCGCATGCCCTCCGCGGTGGGCTACCAGCCGAACCTGGCCGACGAGATGGGTCTCCTCCAGGAGCGCATCACCTCGACCCGCGGTCACTCGATCACCTCGATGCAGGCGATCTACGTCCCCGCGGACGACCTGACCGACCCGGCCCCGGCCACCACCTTCGCCCACCTCGACGCGACGACGGTGCTCTCCCGTCCGATCTCCGAGAAGGGCATCTACCCGGCCGTGGACCCGCTGGACTCCACGTCCCGCATCCTGGACCCGCGCTACATCGCGCAGGACCACTACGACGCGGCCATGCGGGTGAAGAACATCCTGCAGAAGTACAAGGACCTGCAGGACATCATCGCGATCCTCGGTATCGACGAGCTCGGCGAGGAGGACAAGCTCGCCGTCCACCGCGCCCGTCGCGTGGAGCGCTTCCTGTCCCAGAACACCCACGTCGCCAAGCAGTTCACCGGCGTGGACGGTTCGGACGTGCCGCTGGACGAGTCGATCGCCGCGTTCAACGCGATCTGCGACGGTGAGTACGACCACTTCCCGGAGCAGGCGTTCTTCATGTGCGGTGGCATCGAGGACCTGAAGAAGAACGCGAAGGAGCTGGGCGTCTCCTGAGCCTCGCGCTCGAGTCGGGGGGCGGGAACCGTCCCGCCCCCCGACCCCGCCCATTAGACTTGTAACCAACACCCGGCGGACCCGCCGGGTGGTGACCCGAGGAGCCATCTTGGCTGCTGAGCTGCACGTCGCGCTGGTCGCGGCCGACCGAGAGGTCTGGTCGGGCGAGGCCACCCTGGTCGTCGCGCGCACCACGTCCGGCGACATCGGCGTCATGCCCGGTCACCAGCCGCTGCTCGGTGTGCTGGAGTCGGGACCGGTGACCATCCGTACGAGCGACGGCGGGACGGTCGTCGCCGCGGTGCACGGCGGTTTCATCTCGTTCGCGGACGACAAGCTGTCGCTGCTGGCCGAGATCGCCGAACTGTCGGACGAGATCGACGTCAAGCGCGCGGAGCAGGCGCGGGAGCGTGCGAAGTCGGAGGCGGACGCCTCGGCGGAGCGGCGCGCGGACGTACGACTGCGCGCGGCGGCGGGACACTGAACGACCCGAGGAACCTTCCAGGCCGTCTAGGCTCTGGGGGAGCCGTGCAATGACGTGACTCAGCCGCGGCTGGGACCGGAGCGATCCGGACCCGGTCGCGGCTGAGGCAGATCTGGATGATTTTTCCGTTCCGTTACCTAGGAGACGAGGAGGTCGGTGTCGATGGTCCTCGCTCTGACTGTGTGCGGAAGTGTCGTGGCGCTCGTGGTGGTGGGCCTCTTCGTGTTCGGCCTGCGCCGCCGCTTCATCCAGCGTTCCGGCGGGACCTTCGACTGCAGCCTGCGCTGGGACGTCCCGGAAGCGGGCGACACCGGCGGCAAGGGCTGGGCGTACGGGGTGGCCCGCTACAACGGCGACCGGGTGGAGTGGTTCCGCGTCTTCTCCTACGCGCTGCGTCCGCGCCGCGTCCTGGAGCGCTCGGCGATCGAGGTGGCCGGCCGCCGGGTGCCCGAGGGCGAGGAGGAGCTGGCGCTGCTGTCGGACGCGGTGATCCTGGCCTGTCTGCACCGGGGCAGGCGGCTGGAGCTGGCGATGAGCGACGACGCGCTGACCGGTTTCCTCGCGTGGCTGGAGGCGGCACCGCCCGGCCAGCGGGTGAACGTCGCGTAGCGCGACGTTCAGGGCCCCTCCCCTGGCAGCGGAGCTGTTGGGGAGGGGGGAATGTGGCGTAGACACGTGTGAACAGGACTGCTCCCCTGGACGGGGTCCGGGGGAGCAGTCCTGTCGTTCGCGGTCGGGTGCCGGTGGCCTACTTCAGGCCTTTGTGGATGGCGCCGACCAGTTCACCGCCCGCGGTGTCACCGCTGAACTCCCAGAAGAACGCCCCGCCCAGGCCCTGGTTCTTGGCCCAGGCCATCTTGCTGTTGATGGTGGCGGGGGTGTCGTAGGACCACCAGTTGTTGCCGCAGTGGGCGTACGCCGTGCCGCCGACGGTGCCGGTGGCCGGACAGCTGTTCTTGAGGATCTTGTAGTCCTCGATGCCGGCCTCGTAGGTGCCGGCCGCCGGGCCGGTGGCGGTGCCGCCGGGGGCGGCCTGGGTGACGCCGGTCCAACCGCGGCCGTAGAAGCCGATGCCGAGCAGCAGCTTGCTCGCCGGGACGCCCTTGGCCTTCAGCTTGGCGATGGCGGCGGCGGAGTTGAAGCCGTCCTGCGGGATGCCGTTGTACGCGGTCAGCGGCGAGTGCGGGGCGGTGGGGCCGGCCTTGTCCCAGGCGCCGAAGTAGTCGTACGTCATCACGTTGTACCAGTCGAGGTACTGGGCGGCGCCGCCGTAGTCGGCCGCGTCGATCTTGCCGCCGTTCGAGCCGTCCGCGGTGATGGCGGCGGTGACCAGGTAGTCCTTGCCGAACTCGGCGCGCAGGGCCTGGGAGAGGTTCCTGAAGGCCGCCGGACCACTGGTGTCGCAGGTGAGGCCGCAGGCGTTCGGGTACTCCCAGTCGATGTCGATGCCGTCGAAGACGTCGGCCCAGCGCGGGTCCTCCACGACCTGCTTGCAGGACTTGGCGAACGCGGCCGGGTTCTGCGCGGCCTGGCCGAAGCCGCCGGAGTAGGTCCAGCCGCCGAACGAGTACAGCACCTTGATGTGCGGGTACTTGGCCTTCAGCTGGCGCAGCTGGTTGAAGTTGCCGCGCAGCGGCTGGTCCCAGGTGTCGGCGGTGCCGCTGACGGACTGGTCCGCGGTGTAGGCCTTGTCGGTGGCGGCGTAGGCGTCGTCGAGCTTGCACTGGCCGCCCACGACGTTGCCGAACGCGTAGTTGATGTGCGTGATCTTGGCGGCGGAGCCGGACGTCACCAGGTTCTTGACGTGGTAGTTGCGGCCGTAGACGCCCCACTCGGTGAAGTAGCCGAGGTTGACCTTGGCGCCGGTGGGCGGCGGTTCCTCGGTGTTGCCGGTGGTGCGGACCCGCACCGCGCCGCTGACCGGACCGGTCTGGTCGGCGGTGTCACGGGCCTGGACGGTGTACGAGTAGTCGGTGCCCTTGGCCAGCCCGGTGTCCGTGTACGAGGTGCCGGTCACGGTGGCGACCCTGGCGCCGTCGCGCAGGACGTCGTAGTTCTTGACGCCCTTGTCGTCGGTGGCCGCGGACCAGGACAGCCGCACGGAGGTGTCGGTGATGTTCGAGGCGGTGGGGGTGCCGGGGGCGGAGGGGGCCGCGTCGCCGGGGACGGAGGTGCCGTCGCAGCTGCCGCCGTTGAGCTTGCAGCCGGACGGGGAGCCGGAGCCGCTTCCGTTGAAGCCGAAGGAGATCGACGCCCCGGGAGCGAGGGTGCCGTTCCAGCCGACGTTCTTGGCGGTCCAGTGGTCACCGGAGTTGGTGACCGTGGCGTCCCAGGCGGAGGTGACCTTGGTACCGGAGGGGAAGTCCCACTCCACGGTCCAGGAGTTGATCGTCGTGGTGCCGGTGTTCTTCACCGTCCACTTGCCTTCGAAGCCGGAGCCCCAGTCCTGGGTCTTGGCGTAGGTGGCGGTCGCCGAGGTCGCGGCCTGGGCGGGGCTCGCGAGGGCGACGAGAGCGGAGAGGGGGAGGAGCAGGGTCGAGAACCCTGCCACGGCTCTGTGTCTGAAGCGCATGGCGCGCCTCCTTCGTGGGGTGGGAGATATCGCCGTGGACATGACTGAGCCTTCACACCCACGGTGCCGCGAGGATAGAAAGGTCTGGACCACAGGTCAATAGGTCTGGACCACCCACCCGGTTCGGTCAGATCCCCAACTCCTGTGCCAGTACCGCCGCTTGCACGCGGCTGCGCAGCCCCAGCTTCCCCAGCAGGCGGCTGACGTGGGTCTTCACCGTGGCCTCCGCCATGTCGAGACGCTCCGCGACGGCGGCGTTGGACAGGCCCTCGCCGAGACAGGACAGCACCTCCCGCTCGCGCCGGGTGAGGGAGTCCAGCACCGCCGGATCGACCGTGGACCCGCGGGCGGGTTTCGCGGCGAACTCCGAGATCAGCCGCCGGGTCACGGCCGGGGCGACGATCCCCTCCCCGCGCGCCACCGTGCGCACGGCCTCGATGAGGTCCTTCGCCTCCGTGTTCTTCAACAGGAACCCCGAGGCCCCGGCCCGCAGCGCCCCGAAGACGTACTCGTCGAGGTCGAAGGTGGTCAGCACCAGGACGTCTGCGAGCCCCTCCGCGACGACCTGCCGGGTGGCCGACACTCCGTCCAGGCGCGGCATCTGCACATCCATCAGCACCACGTCCGGGCGCAGTTCACGGGCGAGCGCCACCGCCTGCTCACCGTCCGCCGCCTCACCCGCCACCTCGATGTCGGGCGCGCTGCGCAGGATGAGCACCAGCCCGGCGCGGACGGCGGACTGGTCCTCGGCGACCAGGACGCGGATCATTCGGTTCCTCCTCGGGGAACGTCGGTGACGGGAAGGGTGGCGCGGACGACCCAGAGCTTGCCGCCGGTGCCGTCCGCGGCGTTCTCCGGGCCGGCCTCGAAGGTGCCGTGCAGCAGCGCGGCACGCTCCCGCATCCCGACGAGCCCGGCCCCGGAGCCCGGCGCGCGCGGGGCGTCCCGGCCGCCGTGGGGGCTGGTCACCCGCAGCTCGAGGGCGCCGTTCCGCCCGCGCAGCCACACCGTCACCGCGCCCTGGGCGGCGTGCTTGAGCGCGTTGGTCAGCGACTCCTGCACGATGCGGTACGCGGCCAGCTCGACCGGGGCCGGTACGGAACCGTGCACGGCGTCGAGGGTGACGTCCAGACCGTTGGCGCGGGCGCCCTCCACCAGGACGCCGAGACCGTCGAGGGTCGGGGTGACGGCCGGCGCCTTGTCGTCGGCAGGGGTGCCGTCCCGCAGGATGCCGATCAGGCGGCGCATCTCGGACAGTCCCTGGACGCTGTTCTCCCGGATCACGGTGAGCGCCTCGCGGGAGGTCTTCTCGTCCTCAAGGGAGAGGGCGGCCGTGGAATGGATGGCGATCGCGGACAGGTGGTTGGCGACCATGTCGTGCAACTCCCGTGCCATCCGGGTCCGTTCGGCAGCCACCGCCTGGGTGCGGTCCATCTCGGCGAGCAGCGCGGTCTGTTCGGCCCGCAGCCGGGCGGAGTCGGCGGCCTCGCGGTGGTTGCGCACGATCAGACCGGTCGACGCGGGCGCGAACGCGACGAGACCGATGAACACACCGACCAGCAGCGCCTCCGGCACCCGCCACACCGCGTAGGGCACCAGGGTCGCCACGATGGTGAGCAGCCCGGTGACCCGCGGGATGTGACGGGCGGAGGAGGGCGTGCCGTAGAGGACGGCGGTGTACACGAGGTCGGTGTACATCAGGAGCGTGATCAGGCTGCCCTGGGTGAGGACGTCCCCGATCATCGCGACCGTGCCGATCAGCAGGGCGGTGCGCGGGGCGGCCCGGCGCAGCAGCTCGCCCCCGGCCATCAGGAAGAGCGGCAGCACGATCGGCCAGGGGCCGTCGAAGAGCACGGTCGGGTCGTGGGCCGGCCGCATGCCCAGGCCGATGCCGCACAGCAGGAGCCCGCCGAGCAGCCCGGCGAGCGCGACCCATGCGTCGAAACGGTGGGGGCGGGGGAGTCGTGCGGCCATGGAACCATCCAACACGGTGCGCGCACCCGGTGCCTTGTGCCCGCGAAGGGTCCTGGACTGCATCTTTCGATGTACCGGAGGTTCGTCACCGGCGACGACGATCCCGGCCGCCCCGCACGGGAGCCTGAAAGGGGGACCGAGAGGAGCGAACCGTGATCGTCGCCTTGATCGCAGCATGCGAGATCGGCTTCTGGGTGCTGCTGGCCGCCGGACTGGCCTTCCGCTACCCGCTGAAGATGCCGCGCACCGGCCTGGTGCTGCTGCTGTGCGAGCCACTGCTGGAGGTCGTCCTGCTGGTCGCCACCGCGCTGGACCTGAAGAACGGTGCCGCGCCCGGCTGGGCGCACGGTCTGGCCGCGCTCTACATCGGCTACACCGTCGGGCACGGCCACCGGACCGTGAAGTGGCTCGACGGCCACGCCGCCCACCGGTTCGGCGGAGCCCCGAAGCCGGCCGGCCCGCCCCGCTACGGCATGGCCCGCGCCCGGTACGAGGCCGGGGTGTGGCTGGGCACGCTGGCGGGGGCCGCCGTGGCCACCGTGCTGCTCCAGCTCGCCATCTGGTACGTCGGCGACGCGAGCCGGGTGGGCTCCCTGGAGAGCTGGCGCACCACCGCCTGGAAGGTCGCCGGCGTCCACGGCCTGATCGCCCTGACGTACTGGCTCTGGCCGAAGAAGGCCCCGGCGGGCGAGGGGCGGGCGCGCCGGGACGATCGCGCCGGGTCGAAGGAGAGCGTCCGCCGCTGAGCCGGGCCGGGCCGTCGGGACGGACGCCCGGACGACCCGCTGCCCTCGCCCCTCAGCGCTCGCCGCCCGGCACCCACAGGATGTCGCCGGTCTCCTTGTTGGCGGTGCGGGCCAGGATGAAGAGGAGGTCGGAGAGGCGGTTGAGGTAGGTGGCGGTGAGGGGGTTCATGGTGTCGCCGTGCGCCTCCAGGGCGGCCCAGGTGGAGCGCTCCGCGCGGCGGACCACGGTGCAGGCCTGGTGGAGGAGGGCGGCGCCCGCCGTGCCTCCCGGGAGGATGAAGGAGCGCAGCTTCTCCAGCCGTTCGTTGAAGTGGTCGCAGTCCGTCTCCAGCCGGTCGACGTAGAACTGCTCGACCCGCAGCGGGGGGAACTCCGGGTTCTCCACGACCGGCGTCGACAGGTCGGCGCCCACGTCGAACAGGTCGTTCTGCACGCGGGTGAGGACCTGGACGACCTCCTCGTCCAGGGCACCCAGCGCGATCGCGGTGCCGATCACCGCGTTCGCCTCGTTGGCGTCGGCGTAGGCGGCGATGCGCAGGTCGGTCTTGGCGACCCGGCTCATGTCACCGAGGTTCGTGGTGCCCTTGTCGCCGGTCTTCGTGTAGATGCGTGTCAGGTTGACCATGCGGCCAGCCTAGTGACGCCCCGGCCGTCCGGACACCGGTGTGCCGACCGTCACGGCCGGCCGTCGCGGCGGGCGGGGCCGGTGTGTGTGGGGGGTGGCCCGCCGTTACGGCCGGTCTCGGGTGGGGCGAAGTGCCCTGTCAGATCCCGCAGCTGGGTGCGGACCAGTACGGTGACGGGTCGAAGGCCACGTGGGTGTGGTCGTTGTGGCCGGGGTAGCCGGGGCCGAGGATCTCGGAGAAGCCGTGGACCCTGGACTGGCGGGCGAGGGTGCACAGGCTCGGCGAGCCGACGAGATCGGCCGCGTCGCCGTAGAGGTGACGGCTGGTCGACGAGCCGCCGACCGCGCTGTTGCAGGCGTAGGAGCGGAAGCCGCTGGAGATGGTGATCGGCACGTCACCGAGCGCGTGCCGCAGCGCTTCCAGCTTCCACATGGTCTTCAGGGCGTTCGCCTTGGCGGTGGCCGCCGAGACCGCGCCGCCCGACCAGGTGGAGTTGCACTTGTTGAGCTCGGCGTAGCTGAAGTGGACGGGCGTGCAGTCGGCGTCCTGGAGCGCGTAGATCTTGCTGAAGGTCTGCGGACCGGCGACACCGTCGGCGGGCAGTCCGTACGCCGACTGGAACTTCTTGACGGCGGCGGCGGTGCGGGCACCGTACTGGCCGTCGTAGGAGAGCCGCTCGCCCGAGGTCACCCAGCCGGCGACCCGGATCTGCAGCTGCGTCACGTCGCTGCCGGAGGAGCCCTGGGACAGGGTGCGGTTCCAGGTGTAGCACTCGTCGGCGTGCGCCGTGCCGGCGGTGGCGCCCACTCCGAGGACCGTGCCAGCCATGACCATGACAAATGAAAGAAGGATGCGTGTCGCGCGTCTCAACATTCCGGCCTCCCGACCGTCCGTCGCTGGATGGAACGGTGCCGCCCGCCCGGACGGCACCCGTCGACCAGCGTGCGGCACGGTGCTACGCGCGTCAACAATCCGTGGATGAATACCTGGAGTTGACGGTGGGGAGGGTTGACGGCCGAACCCGAGGGGGCTCGGAGGCGCCGGAGTGATGGGCGTCTCACTGCGTGAGACGTGACACGCATTACTAACCCCTCACACATCCGCTCGCGGGCGCTAGTGTCCGCGAGTGACGTACAGGAACAGCGTGTGAGTGTTTCGAAGGGGAGTCGCACAGTGGCACGGAAGCTCGCCGTCATCGGGGCCGGTCTCATGGGGTCCGGGATCGCCCAGGTCTCCGCTCAGGCGGGCTGGGACGTCGTCCTGCGCGACGTCACCGACGAGGCGCTCACACGAGGTACCGACGGAATCAAGTCGTCGTACGACAAGTTCGTGAGCAAGGGCAAGCTCGAGGCCCACGACGCCGACGCGGCCCTCGCCCGGATCACCGCGACCACCGACCTGGACGCCTGCGCGGACGCGGACGTCGTGGTCGAGGCGGTCTTCGAGAAGCTCGAGGTCAAGCACGAGATCTTCCGCGCCCTCGACGGGATCGTGCGCGACGACGCCGTGCTCGCCTCCAACACCTCCGCCATCCCGATCACCAAGATCGCGGCTGTGACGGAGCGCCCGGAGCGGGTCGTCGGCGCGCACTTCTTCTCGCCGGTGCCGATGATGCAGCTGTGCGAACTGGTCCGCGGCTACAAGACCAGCGACGAAACCCTCGCCACCGCAAGGGAGTTCGCCGAGTCGGTCGGCAAGACCTGCATCGTCGTCAACCGCGATGTGGCCGGCTTCGTGACCACCCGCCTCATCAGCGCCCTCGTCGTCGAGGCCGCGAAGCTCCACGAGTCGGGTGTGGCGAGCGCCGAGGACATCGACCTGGCCTGCAAGCTGGGCTTCGGTCACGCCATGGGGCCGCTGGCCACCGCCGACCTGACCGGCGTCGACATCCTGCTGCACGCCACCGGGAACATCTACACCGAGTCCCAGGACGAGAAGTTCGCCCCGCCCGAGCTGATGCGCCGGATGGTTGACGCCGGTGACATCGGCCGGAAGAGCGGGCAGGGCTTCTACACGTACTGATCGCCCCGAACGCCCCGGTGCTCATCACGCACCGGGGTGAATTCGGTATCGGTTCGCTCACGCGGGGCAACCCCTGCGGGCTCCACGCGGTCAGAGGTTGCATCACCGTCGTCAAAAACGCGAGAAGCCTGAAGCTCTCAAAACTTTAAAACCTGAAAACCTTAAAAACACGGAGCACGGCACGCACGGGAGCGCATATGCATATCAGGGGCGACCACGCCGAACTGGTCGTCGGGGGCCGCCTCGATGTCCGCAGCGCGGCGGACGCCCGTACGGTCCTGCACTCGGCCGTCGACGACGGGGTCGGCGATCTGCTGCTGGACCTGTCCGAACTGGACTCCTGGGACGCCACCGGACTCGGCGTGATCATGGGGGTCCACCGGCGGGCCGGCCGCTGCGGCCGGCGGCTGGTGCTGCGCGACGTACCACCGCAGCTGCAGCGCCTGTTGGTGGCCACCCGGCTGCACCGGATCCTGGCGATCGAAGGGGGCATCGGGGTGGACACGCTGCCCCGTGTGTGAGGTCGGTACGGGGATGAACCCGACGGACCTGGCGGACCTGACGACCGGCAGGGTCCGGCCGCCCTGACGAGAGACACCGGCGACCCGTGCGACGTGCGCACAATCCTCACGAGACTGTGATGTCCCGGACCGAGCGGTACCCCGGACTGTCGTAGATACTGGGAAAAGGTTTAGGGTTCGGCTGCCCGCTGCCTCACCGACCCTCGAGCGGGCCCGGGCCAGGAGCGACAGCGCGGTGTGCAGCAAGGCCAGGAGGGCTTGGACCCAGGCACACGACGCTTTTGGGGGGGCTAGGACCTTATGGACCCGAACAACCCGGGACCCGAGGAGTACGGTCGTGACGGTGACGGGCACGCGCCGCGCCAGCGCCCGCCCAGGGAATCCCTCACATCCGACTTCGGGCAGCCCGCGCCCGTGCTCGCCCGCACGGTGCAGCTCGTCTCCGGCGACTTCCTGCTCACCGTCAACCCCGTCGACGGCAGTGAAATAGAGCCCTGCCCGCCCGCCGAGCGGCCCGCCCGCCCCGTGAAGCTGACGGAGGCCGAGCGCGCCGAGACCGAACGGGCCGCCAGGCCGCCCGTCCCGCCCGGTCCGGCCCTGCCCGAGTTCCCGCTGACGGCCCGCCAGGACGAGCGCGAGAAGCTGGTCCGGCTGCTCGCCCGCGGCCGCTCCGTGCGCCTCACCGGTCCCGCGGGCTCCGGCCGTACCCGGCTGCTCGACGTCGTCGCCGAGGACTGCGCGGACCTCGCCCCCGACGGCGTGGTCCGCCTGGACGGCCACCGCCGCAGCGCCGACGATCTGCTGTACGACCTCTTCTACGCCGTGCACAGCGCGCCGCTGTACCGCCCGGGCCGGGACGAACTCGCCGACTGCCTCCGGGAGGTCGGCGCGGTGGTCGTCCTCGACGACCTCGGGTTCGGCGGCGCCGCCCTCGACGAACTGCTCGACGCGACGCCCGAGTGCGCCTTCCTGCTCGGCGCCACCCCGGACGTGCCCGCCCCGTCGGCCGACTCCGCCGTGGAGGAGGTCGTCCTCGACGGACTCGATCGCGCGGCCGGTCTCGACCTGCTGGAGCGCGCCGTTGACCGGGACCTCACCGAGGACGAGTCGAACTGGGCCGGTGACCTCTGGTTCGAGTCCGAGGGCCTGCCGCTGCGCTTCGTCCAGGCCGGCGCCCTGCTGCGGCAGCGCGACCGGCTGCGCGCCGGCACCAGCGCCGTCGACGAGTTCGGCGTCTTCGAGGACGTCTGGCCCGGCGACCCGTCCGACGAACTGCCCGCCGACGCCGTCGACGGCGAGGAGATCCCGCTGCCCTCGCTCGGTGAGGCGGCCGCTCCCGCTCCGCTGCTCGCGGCACGGCTCAGCGCCTCCGCCCGCGCCACCCTGCGGTTCGCCGTCGCGCTCGGCGGCGAACTCCCGCACCAGGCGCATCTGCCCGCGCTGGTCGGCGACACCCACGCCGACGCCGCGCTCGGCGAACTGGCCGCCTGCGGGCTGGTCGCCCCGGCCGGCTCCCGCTACCGGCTCGCCGCCGGCGTCCCGGCCCAGCTGGAGGCCGCCGGTTACGCCGACGGGGCGCAGGCGCAGGCACGCACCGCCGCCCAGCACTACGCCTGGTGGGCCGGACACCCCTCGGTCACCCCGGAACGGGTCTGCGCCGAGGCCGACGCGGTGCTCGCCGCGCTCGCCGTGCTGTCGCCGCTCGCCTCGGCCGCCGAGGAGGGCGAGACGGACGTGGCGGTGCAACTGGCCCGCACCGCCGCACCCGCGTTCGCCGCGGGCCTGCACTGGAACGCCTGGGAGCGGACCCTGCGGGCCGGCGCGGAGGCCGCCCGGCTCGCCGGGGACGTGGCGGAGGAGGCCTACTTCCACCACGAGCTCGGCATCCACGCCCTGTGCGCGGGGGAGCTGGACCGCGCCCGTGCCGAACTGGAGGCCTCCATCGGCCTGCGCGGGGCCGCCGCCGACAAGCGCGGCACCGTCGCCGGACGCCGGGCGCTGGCCCTGGTCAGCGACCGCTCCGGCATCCCGGTGGCGCTCGCGCCGACCGCGGGGGAGGAGGTGCCGGACGCCCAGTACGAGGAGTCGGCCTCGCCGCCCCGCGGGGTGCCGACGGCCTTCCCGGAGCTTCAGCCGCCCACCGACACCGGCCTGATCGTCCACCGCACCTCGCCCGTGCCGACGCCCATACCCACGTCCAAGGCCGGCGTCGGACTGAAGGGCCTGGCCCGGCGCAACCTCGTGGCGGCCGGTGCGGGCGCGCTGCTCGTCGCCGTGCTGGGCACGGTGGTCACGCTCGGAGCCACCTCGGAGAACAACCCCGGCACCCCGTCGGAGAACGTCGGCGTCAACCCGTCCGCGAGCCAGGGTGCCGACGACGGCAGCCTGGGTGCGGACCGGCGGACCGAGGAGGGCGGTGACACCGGTGACGCCACCAGTCGGCCGGCCGACCCCGGCCCGGACGGCGCCCCCGGCACCTCCGACGACCCGACGCCGACGGCCACGGAGTCGGGCGAGGCCTCGGCCGATCCGAGCGACACCGGGAAGCCGGACGACTCGACGCCCACGCCCTCCACGCCGACGAGGCCGCCGTCCTCGTCCGCGAAGCCGTCGACGTCGCCCAAGCCGAGCGATCCCACCGACAAGCCGACCGAGCCGACGGAGGAACCGACGGAGCCCACGGAGGAGCCGACCACCCCGACGACGGAACCGACGGACGACGACACCCCGCCGCCGGCCACGTCCGACTCTGCGAGCGGCCCCACCTCCTCCACCCCGACCCAGACGGAGTCGGGGACGAGCAGTTCGGCGAGCGCTCCGCAGAGCAGCGAGGCGGGCACGCCGAGCAGCTCCGGGACGACGGTGATCTGACGTCTCCGGACGTCTCCGGACGTCCGCGGACGCCCGGAGACGCTTTCGGGCATGTGCGAAGGGCCGGGCCCCCGACGGAGGCCCGGCCCTTCGCACATGCCGTGACGCCGCTCAGAACAGGCGCAGTTTGTCGTCCTCGATGCCCCGCATGGCGTCGTAGTCGAGGACCTGGCAGCCGATGCCCCGGTCGGTGGCGAGCACGCGGGCCTGCGGTTTGATCTCCTGGGCCGCGAACACGCCGCGCACCGGGGCGAGATGCGGATCGCGGTTCAGCAGCTCCAGGTAGCGCGTGAGTTGCTCCACGCCGTCGATCTCACCGCGCCGCTTGATCTCCACCGCGACGGTCTGTCCCTCGGCGTCGCGGCAGAGGATGTCGACGGGGCCGATGGCGGTCATGTACTCGCGGCGGATGAGGGTGTAGCCCTCGCCGAGGGTCTCGATGCGGTCCGCGAGCAGCTCCTGGAGGTGGGCTTCCACGCCGTCCTTGATCAGGCCGGGGTCGACGCCCAGTTCGTGCGAGGAGTCGTGCAGGACCTCCTCCATCGTGATGATGAGTTTCTCGCCCGCCTTGTTGACGACGGTCCAGATCCCCTCCTCGTCACCGCTGCCCTCTTTGAGCGTGCAGGGCGGCGACATCCAGTTCAGGGGCTTGTAGGCCCGGTCGTCGGCGTGGATCGAGACACTTCCGTCCGCCTTGACCAGGATCAGGCGGGGTGCCGAGGGCAGGTGCGCGGTGAGCCGCCCGGCGTAGTCCACGGAGCAGCGGGCAATGACGAGACGCATGGTCGGCAACGCTACTCGACGGGCCGCGGTCGATGCGATTCGCCCGGTCCCGCGAACAACTCGGAACCGAGTCACAGGAACCACTCCAGCCCCTCGCGACGTGTCCTGTATCTCCTGGAAAACGCGTGTTCGGCGGTGGCCGATTCCCGGCCCACAGCAAGTCCCGCATCCGGGGATTCTCCTGGTGCGGCCCCGGCCAGTTGCTTACGGTATTGAACGGGAGGTCGCGGCGTGTGCACGCAGCGTGTCGGATTGTGCGAACTCCCTTATCTGTCAGGCAACCCCCGCCCGGCGGGGGTGCGAGAGGAGAACCCATGTCGCTCGACGTCTCACCGGCCCTACTCGAACAGGCCGAGCGAGGCGAGGTCGACGAAGTAGACTTCGTCGACTGCGTCCGGACCTCCCTGCCCTACGCGTGGGAGATGATCAGCTCCCTGGTGGCCCAGTTGAAGGTGGACGGCGGAGAGTTCGCCGACAACCAGACGCCTCCGCCGGACGAGCAGGCTCGCGGTCAGCTGCTGCGTGCGCTCGCGAGTGACGCGATACGCGGCGCGCTGCAGCGGCACTTCGGTGTCCGGCTGGCCTTCCAGAACTGCCACCGGGTGGCCGTGTTCCCGCTCGACTCCTCGGTCGACGAGAGGCTGGCCAAGTTCACCTCGGTCCGTGGGCAGCTGCTGAACCAGTCGCCGGAACTGCGCGACTGCTGACGTGCTCCGCCGCTTGCCGCTCCGTACGCGGGAGGTGCGCTCTGTACCGGGGCGGCAAGTCTCACCGGAATCCCCCGCTCGTTCAGACGAGTTGGGGGATCACCTCGGCGCCGAGCCGGCGTACGTTCTCCTCGGTCGCCGCGAGGTCGCCGGAACCCTCGACGAGCAGGGCGAACCGGGAGATGCCGGTCCGCTCGCTGGTCGCGGCGAGCCGGTCCGCGCACAGCCGCGGGGTGCCCACCGGGTGCAGCCCGCAGAGGAGTTCGGTGTAGGCCAGCGGGTCGCGCATCCGCCGCTCCCGGTGGTCCACCGTGACATGGGCCTCGAGCCCCTGCCGCAGCCAGCCGGGCAGCGCCTTGAGCAGCGTCTCCGCCGCGTCGGTGCGCCGGTCGGCGATCTGCACGACACCGGCCGACACATGGGCCGCGCGGTGGATCTCCGCCGCCGGCCGTCCGCACGCACGCGCGTGCCGCTGCCACAGGGCGACCATCTCGGCCTTCTCCTCGTCCCCCACATGCATGCCGAGCAGCATCGGCAGCCCGCGCTCGGCCGCGAGCCGCACGCTCGCCGGGGAGGTGCAGGCGACCACGACCTCGGGACCCTCCACCTCGGTGAGGCACTCCGACGGGCGCGGGACGACGGGCACTTCACGGAACCGGAAGCGCTCCCCGGCGGCCGCGACGGAGGGTTCGCGCAGCCAGCGCATCAGGAGATCGAGTGATTCGGGGAATCCCTTCTCGTACGCCTCGAGGCCGGACCCGAAGACCTCCAGGTCGACCCACGGCCCGCCGCGCCCGACGCCCAGCGAGAACCGCCCGCCGCTGGTGACGTGCAGCAGTGCGGCCTGCTCGCCGAGCGCCACCGGATGGACGGTGGGCAGCACGCTGACCGCCGTGCCGACCCGGATGCGGCGGGTGCGGCCCAGCAGCAATGCCGCCAGGGTGACCGCCGACGGACAGGTGCCGTACGGCACGAAGTGGTGCTCGCCCAGCCAGACCGCGTCCAGCCCCGCCTCCTCGGCCACCTCGGCCGAACGGACCGCTCGGTGCAGTGCCTCCCCTTCGCCCTGTCCGGGGAACCGGGCGGCCAACACGAAACTTCCCACGCGCATCGCTTTCCTGCTTCCTTGGCTCCGACACGGAGCTCCCCCGCAGGGCATAACCGTCTGACACGTGCCGAGGACACGGCTCGGAGAGGAATTTACGGATTGTCTGCAGAATGGGCGGTTCTGGGGCGAGTGTTGCGCCCTTGTGAAGGGAAGCTTGTGATGTCTGGTTCCGTACGCGTACCCCGGTCGGCGCCGCGTAGGCTGGAAGCGGTCCCGCATCCTGTATAGCCCGTGAGGTGTTCTGTGTCCCCGCGTCGTAACCGACCCAAGGGAGCCGGTTCGTCCGGCCGGAGCGCCGCGGACGACCGTTCCGGACGGTACGGCGGCTGGCAGTCCACCGAGAGCTGGCAGGGCGAGGAGTGGAGCGTGCGGCACGTGGCGGGCTCCAGTGCCCAGGGCAAGGCGTACCGCTGTCCCGGCTGCGACCAGCTGATCCCGGACGGGGTGCCGCACGTGGTGGCCTGGCCGGAGCACGCGGGGGTCGACGACCGCCGGCACTGGCACAAGGCCTGCTGGAACGCGAAGGACCGCCGCACCACGCGGGCGCAGCGGTCCCGTAACGCGCCGAGGTTCTGAGCCCGGCGCTCTCCCGTTCCGGCCGGGACTCCTACACGTCCCGCTTCCCCAGCAGGGCGAAGGCGCCGCCGAGCGCCGCGGCCGTGACCCCGAGCATGATCCACAGCGGGTCCCAGCCGGACGGACCGGACGTGCTCAGGGAGTTGGCGTAGAAGACGCTCATCTGGTTCGGGATGGAGTACTCGAACAGGGCCATGCGCACGTCCTCCAGCGAGGTGGAGAACATGAACATCGCGATCACCAGCGGGGCGAGCACGGCGCCGATCATGATGGTGATGGCGCCCGCCGAGTGCCGGATGATCGAGCCGACGGCCAGCGAGAGCGTGCCGAGCAGCGCGATGTAGAGCGAGATGCCGACGGTGGCCTTCAGCCACTCGCCGCCGGTGGGCTCCCCCGCGTTGTTGCCTTCCATCATCACCGTGTGCAGGAACGCGACGGCCGTCGCGGACAGCAGCGTCACCACGAAGGCGACCAGGAAGAACACCAGGGCCTTCGCCGCGAGCACCCGCCCGCGCGAGGGGCAGGCCACCATGGTGGTGCGGATCATGCCGGTGCCGTACTCCGTGGCCGTGGTCAGCACGCCCAGCGTGATGACGCACATGCCGCCCAGGAGCAGTCCGAAGAAGCCCATGGACAGCGCGCTCTCGCCGTTCAGGTCCGTGTCGGTGCTCGCCACCACCGCACCGGTCAGCAGGCCGATGCCGACGACGAGCAGCACGAACACGCCCAGCGTCCACATCGTGGAGCGCACCGACCGGATCTTCGTCCACTCGGAGGCGATCGCGTGCCCCAGGTGCGTGCGCACCACCGGGATCGGCGAGTGGTAACCGGGTTCCGTCGCCTGCCATACGGGCGCGGCCTGCGGAGTCGGGGGCTGGGGCGTGCTCATCGGGCGTCCTCGGGCTTGGTCACGTCGGAGCTGGACGGGCGGGGCGGGCTGGGCGGGGCGGTCGGTGGAGCGGCCGGAGCCGTGTCCCGAGCCGGCTGAGCGGCGGCGGGCGGCTGCGGGACGGGCTGGGCGTACGGGTTGGCCATCGGGGCCCCCGGAGCGGCTCCGGGGGCGCCCGGAGCTCCGTACGGTCCCGTGGGAGCCTGCGGTGTGCCCGGGGCCGCCGCGAACTGCGGGCCGCCCTGCTGGGGCGGCGGCGGGGCGTACCAGCCGGGCTGGCCCTGGCCCGGTACCGGCGCCGGAGGCTGCACGCCCGGCGGCAGCGGCTGCTGGAGCCCTGCCTTCTGGTCGTCGGTCGAGCGGTAGTCGACCGCTCCCTGCGTCATCCGCATGTACGCCTCCTCCAGCGAGGCCTGGTGCGGTGACAGCTCCCACAGCCGTACGCCGGTGTCGTGCGCGATGTCACTGACGCGCGGCAGCGGCAGCCCCATCACGCGCAGCGCGCCGTCCTGCTCGGGCAGCACCTGGCCGCCGGCCTCGCTGAGCGCGGCGGACAGCTTCTCGCGCTGCTGCGGCTCGGTGTCGGGCGTGCGCACCCGCGCGAAGTCGGCGGAGTTGGCCGAGATGAAGTCCTTCACACTCATGTCGGACAGGAGCTGTCCCCGGCCGATCACGATGAGGTGGTCGGCGGTCAGCGCCATCTCGCTCATCAGGTGGGAGGAGACGAAGACCGTACGGCCCTGCGCGGCGAGCGACTTCATCAGGTTGCGCACCCAGAGGATGCCCTCGGGGTCGAGGCCGTTGACCGGCTCGTCGAACAGCAGCACCTGGGGGTCGCCGAGCAGCGCGGCGGCGATGCCGAGCCGCTGGCCCATGCCCAGGGAGAAGCCCTTGGAGCGCCGCCCGGCCACCTCGTGCAGCCCGACCACACCGAGCACCTCGTCCACCCGCCGGGCCGGGATGCCGGACAGCTGGGCCAGGCTCAGCAGGTGGTTGCGGGCGGACCGGCCGCCGTGCACGGCCTTGGCGTCCAGCAACGCGCCGACCTGCCGGGCGGCGTTGGGCAGCCTGCGGTAGGGATAGCCGCCGATCGTGACGTGACCCGCGGTGGGGTTGTCCAGACCGAGGATCATCCGCATCGTCGTGGACTTGCCCGAACCGTTGGGGCCGAGGAAGCCGGTGACGGCGCCGGGACGCACCTGGAAGGAAAGGTTGTACACAGCGGTCTTGTCGCCATACCGCTTGGTCAGGCCGACTGCCTCGATCATGCTCCGCCCCATCGAGAGGTTCAGGACAACGAGGGCACACGCCCCCCGTAAGGGTTAGGAGGATATCGAGACGCTGACGGTTCCACCCAAGGGGAGGTAAAGCCGGTGGAAACCCAGCCCCGCCCCGCCTCCGGACCGGCCGGGGCACCTCCTCGCCCGGCCCGTGCCCTGCCCTACGCGTCGCGTCTCCGCAGCACCAGATATCCGCCGACGAGTGCCGCGACCACCCACAGCGCCATGATGCCGAGGCCGCCCCAGGGCCCGTACGGGGTGTCGTCGCCGAGCGGCGTGACCACCTGCATGATCCTGCTGCCCGCCTGGTCGGGCAGGAACCGGCCGACCTTCTTCGTCGCGTCGACGTTGGCCAGGATGTTGGAGATCAGGAAGAAGAACGGCATCAGGATGCCCAGCGACAGCATCGGGGAGCGCAGCATGGTGGCGACGCCCATCGAGAACACCGCGATCAGGGTCATGTAGAGACCGCCGCCGATGACGGCCCGCAGCACCCCCTCGTCCCCGATGGACGCCTTGTGCTCGCCGAGCATCGCCTGCCCGAGGAAGAAGGCCGCGAAGCTGGTGACCATGGAGACGACGAGCGCGAGCGCGGTGGCCACGCCGAGCTTGCCGACCAGGAAGGCGCCGCGCTGCGGTACCGCGGCCAGCGAGGTGCGGATCATGCCGGTGCTGTACTCATTCGACACCACCAGCACCCCGAACACGATCATCGCGAGCTGACCGAGACTCGTCCCGGCGAAGCTGATGAACGTCGGGTCGAAGGAGAGACGGCTCTGCGGACTCATGTTGTCGAACTCGTTCGCCGACAGCGCCGAGATCAGCATGCCGAGCGCGATGGTGACGACCACCGCCAGGGAGAGCGTCCACACCGTGGACGCCACCGACCGGATCTTGGTCCACTCGGACCGGACGACCTGTGCCGCCGACATGCTCAGCCCCTCTTCCAGCCGTCGCCCCACTGCTGCGGGGGCGCGGACGTGCCGGAGTGCGCGTGGTACTCCACCGACTCCGCGGTCAACCGCATGAACGCCTCCTCCAAGGAGGCCTGCTGCGGGCTCAGTTCGTGCAGTACCAGTTGGTGGGCGGCCGCCAGCTCCCCGACCTGCTCGGCCTTGGCACCGTCCACCTCCAACACCCCGCCGCCGCTCTCGACGACCGTGACCCCGGCCTCGTGCAGCACGTCCAGCAGCTGTTCCCGCTGCGGGCAGCGGATCCGGACGTACGAACGGGAGTTGTGCTCGATGAAGTCGGCCATGGAGGTGTCGGCGAGCAGCCGGCCCTGCCCGATGACGATGAGGTGGTCGGCGGTCAGCGCCATCTCGCTCATCAGGTGGGAGGAGACGAAGACCGTACGGCCCTGCGCGGCGAGCGACTTCATCAGGGTGCGGATCCAGTGGATGCCCTCGGGGTCGAGGCCGTTGACCGGCTCGTCGAACATCAGGATGCGCGGATCGCCGAGCAGGGCGCCGGCGATGCCGAGCCGCTGGCCCATGCCGAGCGAGAACCCCTTGGTCTTCTTCCTCGCGACGGACGTCAGCCCCACCGTCTCCAGTACCTCGTGCACCCGCTGCCGGGGGATGCCGTTGCTCTGGGCGAGGCACAGCAGATGGTTGAAGGCGCTGCGGCCGCCGTGCAGGGCCTTGGCGCCCAGCAGCGCACCGATGTACTTCAGCGGGTCCTTGAGCCGGTCGTAGTGCCGGCCGTCGATGCGGACGTCGCCGGCCGTGGGCCGGTCCAGGCCCAGCATCATCCGCATGGTGGTGGACTTGCCCGCGCCGTTGGGACCGAGGAACCCCGTGACGATGCCCGGTCTGACGGTGAACGTCAGGTTGTTGACCGCCACCTTCTCGCCGTACCGCTTGGTCAGCCCCTCAATCTCGATCATGCCGCCACGCTAGAACGGGACGAAGCCCTCTGCCAACTCCGTGGCAGAGGGCTTCACCGATGTTCGGCCGCCGTATCCCGGCCGGTTACCGCAACCGCCGGTTACCGGGTCTGCTGGGCCGGAACCCCGCGGGAGGCGGTCTCGTCCTCGGCCGGCGAGCCGGCCGCGGCCACCGCGGCGCCCGTGAGCGTCGCCAGCATCTCGCGGACGTTGGTCAGCTGGGCGTTGATGGAGTCGCGGCGGTTGGTCAGCGCGGCCAGCTCCCGCTCGGATTCCGAACGGATCCGGTCGGCCTTGGCGTTGGCGTCGGCCACGATGTCCTCGGCCTGGCGCTGGGCGGTCTCCACCGTCTGGCGGGCCCGGCGCTCGGCGTCGGTGCGCAGCTTCTCCGCCTCCAGGCGCAGCTGCTCCGCGCGGTGCTCGATCTCGGCGAGCCGCTTCTCGGCCTTGGCCTGACGCGACGCCAGGTCACGCTCGGACTGCTCGCGGCGCTTGGCGAGGTTCGTCTCGAAGTCGGCGGCGGCCTGCGCGGCCTTCGCGCGGGTCTCCTCGAAGAGGGCGTCCGCCTCCTCGCGCTTGGACTGCGCGTCCTTCTGCGCGTCCGACCGCAGCTGGGCGGCCTCGCCCTGGGCCTTCTCGACGATCCGGACGCCCTCGTCCTCGGCCTTCGCCTTGCGCTCGGCGGAGTACGACTCCGCGTCGTTGCGCACCTGCTGGGCGGCCGACTCGGCGAGCTCGCGGTGCTGCTCGGCCGCGCGCCGGGCCTCCTCGCGGAGGTCCTTCGCCTCCTCCTCGGCCAGGCGCAGGATCTTCTCCACGCGCGCGCCGAGACCCGCGTACGACGGCTCGGCGTCGGTGACCTGGGTCTGGGCGTTCTGCGTCTCGAGGTGGAGTTCCTCGATGCGCTTTTCCAGAGCGGTGATGCGGGCGAGAGCGCTGTCACGGTCGGAGACGAGCTTGGAGATGCGTTCGTCCACCTGAGCGCGGTCGTATCCACGCCGCACAAGCTCGAAGCCGTAGGGGGAAGTGTCGCTCATGGGGTTCCTGTCGAATGAGACCGGTGAGGTGATAGGGGGAATCCTAGGCGCCGAAGCGCTGTGTCATCGAGTGGATGCACGTTTGATACGGAGAATGGCACCCCTTTTGAGTGGCCGGCATCCGGAGCGCTTGCCAAGTGCATGCCCAAACACCCTTGTCGGCACGGGAGTTGACATGCCGACAGGGGGTCTCCCGCACCGTCGAAGAGCTTGACCGGTTCGTTATACGGCGCCCTAACTGTCCGAAGACTTGCTCCGCTGGCCCGGCGGACCGGCCGCCGCGGCGGCCTTCACCCCGTTGTCCTTGCCGCCGCCCGGAACCTCGAACGACTCCAGCGCCTCCAGGACGTCCTGCACGCGGGAGATCTCGGCGTTGATGTCCTCGCGCCGCCGCACCAGGACCTCCAGTTCGCGCTTGCCCTCCTCGACCGTGGCCCGTGCCTCGCGGATCGCCTCGGCCTTGAGCTCCTCGGCCTCCCTGATGAGCGCGGCCTTCTTCTGCTCGGCCTCCTTCAGCAGCCCCTCGGCCTTCTTCACCGCGGCGATACGCACCTTGCCCGCCTCGGAGTTGGCCTCGGACACGAGCTCCTTGGCCTTCGCCTGGGCCTTGGCGAGCTGCTCCTCGGCCGCCTTGACGAGCGCGTCGCAGCGGTCGCCGGTGGACTTCATCGTCTCGGCCGCCTCACGGCGGGCCCGCTCGTGCAGCTCCTCGATCTCGCCGGTGATGCGGTCCCGCAGCTCCTCGGCGCGCTCCCGGATCCGGGTCGCGTCCTGGCGGGCCCCGACCAGCAACTCGTCCGCGTCCGTACGGGACTTCTCCACCCGCGAGTTGCCCTCGACGGTCGCCTCGGAGACGATCCGGTCGGCCTCGGTGCGGGCCGCTCCCACCATCGAGTCGGCCTGGGCCTCCGCGTCCGCGGTGGTCTTCTGCGCCTGCTGCTGCGCCTCGGTGAGCAGCTTGTCCGCCTCGGCGGTGGTCTCCGTGATGAGCGTGTCCACCTGTTCGGCCGCCTCGGAACGCCGCTTGTTGGCGTCCTTGCGAGCCTCGTCCAGCGTGCGCTCGGCCTCCTCGCGCGCCGAGGTCACCAGACGCTCGGCCTCCTGCTCCGCGTCGACCTTGAGCCGCTCCGCCTCGCCCCGGACCTGCTCCGCGTGCTGCTGCGCCGAGTTGACCGTCCGGGACGCCTCGGCCCGCAGCCGCTCCGCGTCGCCCGTCGCGTCCGAGATCAGCTTCTCGGCCTTGGCGACCGACTCCGCGCGCTGCCGGTCGGTCTCCGCGATCGTCTCCGCGGTGAGCCGCTCCGCCTCGCTCCGCGCCTCGGTGATGAGGGTGTCCGCCTGCGTCGCCGCCTCCGAACGGATCCGGTTGGCGTCCTGGCGGGCATCGGCCCGGGTACGCGCGGCGCTCTGCTCGGCCTCGGCGACCGTGTCCGACGCCTCCGTACGCATCCGCTGGGCCTGCTCGGAGACCTCCGAACGGACCCGCTCCGCCTCGGTGATCGCCTCGGACACCGTGCGCTCGGCGAGCGACTTGGCGGCCTCCGTCTCCTCCTGCACCTCGCGCCGCAGCCGACTCGCGTCCTCGCTCGCCCGCTCCCGCTCCGCGTAGGCGTCGGCCCGGACCCGGTCCGCCTCCTCCTCGGCCTCGCGCCGGGTACGGTCCGCCGCGTGCTCGGCGGCGCTGCGCAGCCCGGTGATCTCCTCCTGCGCCTGCTCGTGCAGTTCCGCGACCGAGTCCCGGACCTGCTGCGCGTGCTGCTCGGCCGCCGACACCATCTCGGTGGCACGCCGGTCGGCCTCCTCGACCAGCCGTACGGCCTCGGCCTGCGCCTCCTCCACGCGCGTGCGCGCCGCGGCCAGCAGCTCCTCGCTCTGCTCCCTGGCCCGCTCGCGCTCCTGGTCGGCCTCCTGCCGGGCCGCGCCCAGCAGCTCCTCGGCCTCGCGGCGGCGCCGGGCGGCCTCCTCCTGCGCCCCGGCCAGCGCCTGGGACGCCTCCGTGCCGAGCCGCTCGGCGGCGGCCAGCGCCTCGGCCCGCATCCGGTCGGCGCTGTCCTGCGCCTCCGACTTGAGCCGCTCCGCCTCCGCCGCGGCCTCCGAACGCAGCCGCACGGCGACCGACTCGCCCTCCGCGCGGGACGCCGACGCGTCCGCCGCGGCCTCGGTACGCAGCCGCTCCGCCTCCGCCTCCGCCTGCTCACGGAGCGTGCGACCCCGCTCCGCCGCCTCGACGCGCAGCCGTTCGGCCTCGTCCGAGGCCTCCCGGCGGATGCGGCCCGCCTCCTCACGGGCCTCGCTCAGTGCCTGTTCGGCCGAGGCCAGCCGCTGCTCGGCCTCCGTGTGCAGCCGGGTCAGTTCCTCGGCGGCCTCCGCGCGGCGTGCCGTGACGGCCTGCTCGGCCTCCTCGTGCAGCTCGCGCGCGGCCCGCTCGGCGTCCTCCTTGAGCGCGTCGGCCTGCTCGGCGGCCTCCGCGCGGTGCCGCTCCGCCTCCTTGCGGGTGCGCTCCAGCGTCTCCTCGGCCTGCCGGCGCAGCGTCGTGGCGCGCTCGATGGCCTCGGTACGGACCTTCTCGCTGTCCGTCTGCGCGGTGGAACGCAGCTCGTCCGCGTCCGCCTTCGCCTTGGCCAGCAGTTCCTCGGCGGACCGGGCCGCCTCCTCGATCTGCGCCACGGCCTCCTTGCGGGCCTCCGCGCGGATCTTCTCGCCCTCGGCGACCGCGTCGGCACGCAGGTGCTCGGCCTCGCCGCGCAGCCGTCGGGCCTCTTCCTGCAGCTCGACCGTCTTGGCGCGGTACTCCTTGGTGTCGTCCTTCGCCGCGCCCTTGAGCTGGGTGGCGATGTCGTGCGCCTCGGCCCGCAGCCGGTCCGCCTCGGCCTCGGCCTCCCCACGGATCCGCTCGGCCTCCTCGGCCGCCGCCCTGGTGGTCCGCTTGGCGTCCTCCGACGCTTTGTTGAGCACGTCCTCGGCGGTCTTGGCGGCCTTGGACAGCTGGGTGGCGCTCTCCTCGGCGGTGATCGTGCGGGCCTTCTCGGAGGCCTCCGCGACGATCTTCTCGGCTTCCGCACGGGCGTCCGCGACGATCTGCTCGGCGTCCGCCTTGGTGGACTCGGCCTCCTTGGTGGCCTCGCCGACCAGCCGGGCGACCTGCTCCTTGGCCGTACGGGTACGGGTCTCGTTGGCGGCCTCGGCGGAGGCGAGCGCCTTCGACGCGGCCTCCTTCGCCTCGGCGAGCACCTTGTCCGCCTCGGCACGGGCCTCGCGCAGCGCCGCCTCGGCGTCCGCCATGCGCTGTTCGGCCGCCCTGGCGAGCTCCTGGGCCTCGCGGCGGGCGGACTCCGACTCGCTGGCCGTCGACGCCCGCAGCTGCTCGGCGTGGTCGGTGGCCTCCTGCGCCTGCGCGGAGGCGGCGTTCAGCAGCCGCTCGGCGTCCGCGCGGGCCCGGCGCAGGGTCTGGTCGGCCTCCGCGCGCGCCGCCTCGGCCTCGCCGCGCAGCCGCTGGCGGGCCTCGGCGGTCACCCGTTCGGCCTCCGCGCGGGCGGCGGCCAGGGCCTGTTCGGCCTCCGCGCGGGACTCGTCGAGCAGCCGGCGGGCCTGCTGCTCGGAGCGGGCCCGCACCTGCTCCGCCCACGCCACGTTCTCGTTGACGTGCGACTCGACGGTCTGCCGACGCTCCGCCAGCTCCTGGTCGAGCTGCTGGCGCCGGGTCACGGCCTCCTGGTGCAGCTCCGACTGGAGCCGGGCCGCCTGCTCGGCGTGCTCCTGGAGGATCCGCTGGGTCTGCGCCCGCACCTGGCTCAGCTCACGCTCGGCGTCCGCACGGAGCTGGTCGGCCTGCACCTGCGCGTTACGCAGCAACTGCTCGGCCTGATAGCCGATGTCGCCGCCCTCGTAGGCGGGCCGGGACATGATGGTGCGCCGCGCCTCGTGCAGCTTGGCGCGCAGCACCTCGACCTGGTAGCCGAGGTCATCGGCGTGCTGGATCGCCTTTTCCCGCTCGGTCTTCAGCCGCTTCATCTCGGCTTCGAACCGAGAGAGGTGGTCGACGTCAGCCGCCGGCTCTCGCTCCTGGCTCTCGTAGCCCCGCACTGCGCGGTCCCATCCGTCCCCTGGTCGCAACTCTGGCCGAGCCCCGCCCGTCCGCCGAACGGGGCCCCCGGGGAATGGTGTCAGATCGGTGGAGGAGCATGCGCTGCTGCCCCCGCGCTCGCCCCCCGAAACCCGGACCCCGGTGAGTCCTGCGGTCAAGAAGGACGACGTTCACCCGAATGGAGGCAGTCGTCACCTTTTTGACGGCAGGACCTGATCGCCCTGGACCGAGCGGCGACCGCACCCAACCCTACCGGCCCTTATGTACGTGGGTCAGTGCTCAGGTGACTCAACAGGCGCCGAAGTGACCAGTTCGGTCAGTACGCCGTGGCAGTCCTTGGGGTGCAGGAAGGTGATCCGTGACCCCATGGAGCCGCGCCGGGGCTCTTCGTACAACACGCGTACGCCCTTGTCCTTGATGTCGGCGGCCTCGGCGTCGACGTCCGCCGTGCCGAAGGCGATGTGGTGGACCCCCTCCCCGTTCTTCGCGAGCCACTTCGCGACGGTGGAGTCCTCCCGGGTCGGCTCGAGCAGTTGGAGGTAGGACGCGCCTCCGTCCGAGGTCTCGTTGATCTTGAGCATGGCCTCCCGCACGCCCTGCTCCTCGTTGACCTCGGAGTGGAACACCTCGAAGCCGTACGTGGCCCGGTAGAACTCCACGGTCGCGTCGAGGTCGTGGCAGGCGATCCCGATGTGGTCGATTCGCGTCAGCATGGAATCAGTGGAGCGCTACCGGGGCGGTTACGCAACGTGCGCGCGATCACACCGTAAGCCCGATGACGGGGCGGACCGCAGCTCAGTACATTCGAAGTAAACCCTCGTTCACTCCTCGGCTGTGCAGCCGGAAGGGGATCGCAGCTCATGACTTCTGCAGCTTCTGAATCCACCGCATCATCAGCGCCTTCCGCCACGAACGGCACGACGTCCGTCATCGTCGCGGGCGCCCGGACCCCGATGGGCCGGCTGCTCGGCTCGCTGAAGTCCTTCTCCGCGGCCGACCTCGGCGGCTTCGCGATCAAGGCCGCCCTCGACCGTGCGGGGATCGGCGGCGACCAGGTCCAGTATGTGATCATGGGGCAGGTGCTCCAGGCCGGGGCGGGGCAGATCCCCGCACGTCAGGCCGCCGTCAAGGCCGGCATCCCGATGAACGTCCCGGCGCTCACCGTCAACAAGGTGTGCCTGTCCGGTCTCGACGCGATCGCGCTGGCCGACCAGTTGATCCGGGCGGGTGAGTTCGACGTGGTCGTCGCCGGCGGCCAGGAGTCCATGACCAACGCCCCGCACCTGCTGCCGAAGTCCCGTGAGGGCTTCAAGTACGGTGCGGTCCAGATGATCGACGCCATGGCGCACGACGGACTGACCGACACCTTCGAGGGCATCGCCATGGGCGAGTCCACGGAGAAGCACAACACGCGCCTCGGCATCGGCCGCGCCGAGCAGGACGAGATCGCCGCCCTGTCCCACCAGCGGGCCGCCGCCGCGCAGAAGAACGGCGTCTTCGCGGCGGAGATCACCCCCGTCGAGATCCCCCAGCGCAAGGGCGACCCGGTCCTCTTCAACCAGGACGAGGGCATCCGCGGCGACACCACCGCCGAGTCGCTCGGCAAGCTGCGCCCCGCCTTCACCAAGGACGGCACGATCACCGCCGGCACCTCCTCGCAGATCTCGGACGGTGCGGCGGCCGTGGTCGTGATGAGCAAGGCCAAGGCGCAGGAGCTCGGCCTGGAGTGGATCGCCGAGATCGGCTCCCACGGCAATGTGGCCGGTCCCGACAACTCCCTCCAGTCGCAGCCGTCCAACGCGATCGCCCACGCCCTCAAGAAGGAGGGCCTGGAGGTCTCCGACCTCGACCTGATCGAGATCAACGAGGCCTTCGCCGCGGTGGCCGTGCAGTCGATGAAGGACCTCGGGGTCTCCACGGAAAAGGTGAACGTCAACGGCGGCGCCATCGCCCTCGGCCACCCGATCGGCATGTCCGGCGCCCGGCTGGTGCTGCACCTGGCGCTGGAGCTGAAGCGGCGCGGCGGCGGCGTCGGCGCGGCGGCGCTGTGCGGCGGCGGCGGCCAGGGCGACGCCCTGATCGTACGGGTGGCCAAGGCCTGACCCGGCTCGGACGGTCGGCCGGTTCTTCTCTCGTGAACGGAGCTGTGATGCAGGACGTCTCCACTCTGGTGGCCCAGGCCAGGGACGGCAGACCGCGGGCCGTGGCCCGGCTGATCTCCTTGGTGGAGGGGGCGTCCCCGCAGTTGCGGGAGGTCATGGCGGCCCTGGCGCCGCTGACCGGCAACGCGTACGTGGTCGGGCTGACGGGATCGCCGGGCGTCGGCAAGTCGACGTCCACCTCGGCGCTGGTGACCGCGTACCGCAAGCGGGGCAAGCGGGTCGGCGTCCTGGCCGTCGACCCGTCCTCGCCCTTCTCCGGCGGCGCGCTGCTCGGCGACCGGGTCCGGATGTCGGAGCACGCCTCCGATCCCGGCGTCTACATCCGCTCCATGGCGACCCGCGGCCACCTGGGCGGCCTCGCCTGGGCCGCGCCGCAGGCCATCCGCGTCCTGGACGCGGCGGGCTGCGAGGTGGTCCTGGTGGAGACGGTCGGCGTGGGCCAGTCAGAGGTGGAGATCGCCTCCCAGGCCGACACCTCGGTGGTGCTGCTGGCACCCGGCATGGGCGACGGGATCCAGGCGGCCAAGGCGGGGATCCTGGAGATCGGCGACGTCTACGTCGTCAACAAGGCCGACCGCGACGGCGCGGACGCCACCGCCCGCGACCTGAACCACATGCTGGGCCTCGGCGAGGCCCGGGCCCCCGGTGACTGGCGCCCGCCGATCGTCAAGACGGTCGCCTCGCGCGCGGAGGGCGTCGACGAGGTCGTCGAGGCCCTGGAGAAGCACCGCGCGTGGATGGAGGAGCACGGGGTCCTGGCGGAGCGCCGGCGGGCCCGCGCCGCCCGCGAGGTCGAGACGATCGCCGTCACGGCCCTGCGGCAACGGATCGGCGACCTGCACGGCGACCGACGGCTGGACGCGCTGGCGGACCGGATCGTCGGCGGCGAGCTGGACCCGTACCGCGCGGCGGACGAACTGGTGGCGGGGCTGACGGGGGACTGACGGGAAGGGGCGGTACGGGCGAATGCGCCCGCACCGCCCCTTCGCTCACCGGTTCGTTCAGCGGTCGTCGCGGTCGTCGTCACCGCGGTCGTCGTCATCGTCCGCCGTGACCTTGCCGCTGTTCAGGCCGACCAGCCATTCCCGGTCGTCGTCGCCGGAGGTGACCGTCTCGACCTCCCAGCCCCGGTCGTCGCGGTCGTCGTCGTCCAGGTCCACCGAGGTCACCGTGCCCTTGGCGGCGGCCGCCTTCGCGGCCTGCTCGGCCGTCACCGAGGTGCCCTTCAGCGCCGCCCGCACCTCGTCGGCGTCGTCGTCATCGTCGTTGTCGACCTCCGAGCCCAGCACCTTGCCGGTGTTCGGGTCGATCCACACGCTGTACCAGGTGTCGCCCTTGCCGAGGATGTCGACCTCCCAGGCGGCCTTGCCGCGGTGGCTCCGGTCGTCGTCATCGTCGTTGTCGTCATCGTCCATCTCGACGGAGACCGCGGTGCCCGACCGGTGCTCCAGGGCGGCGGCGACGGCGTCGGCCGCGTTCACCTTCGCGGAGAGCGCCAGAGCGTCGTCGTCATCGAGGTCGTCGCGATCGTCCCGGTCCTCGAGGTCGTCACCGTCGTCGTCCCGCCGGTCGTCGTCCGATCCCAGCGTCTCCGCCGGGTGCGTCGTCGTCGGCGTTTCGTCGTCCCCCGAGATCGCGATCGCCGTCGCGGTGCCTCCCCCGATGAGTGCCGCGGCGGTGACGACGGCGATCACGATGTTGCGCTTCATGGTGGTTCCTCCCCGGTCGCTTCGTTTTCGACGTCCTCAATCTCGCCGATCGATCCTGAGGGGAACCTGAAACCACCTGAAGTGATCTTCAGGTTCACTCTGAGACCCTTGTGCGCATGCGCCCACCCGTCACCCACCACCACCCTGCAGGAGGCGCTTCGCGCCGCACCTTTCGGATCTTGATCGTGGAGGACGAAAAGCGCCTCGCCCTGTCCCTGGCCAGGGGCCTGACCGCCGAGGGATACGCCGTGGACGTCGTCCACGACGGCAGGGAGGGCCTGCACCGGGCCACCGAGGGCACCTACGACCTCGTGATCCTCGACATCATGCTGCCGGGCCTCAACGGCTACCGCGTCTGCGCCGCCCTGCGTGCCGCCGGTCACGAGGTGCCGATCCTGATGCTCACCGCCAAGGACGGTGAGTACGACGAGGCCGAGGGGCTGGACACCGGCGCCGACGACTACCTCACCAAGCCGTTCTCCTACGTCGTCCTCGTCGCCCGCGTGAAGGCGCTGCTGCGCCGCCGGGGCCAGGGCGCCGGGGCCTCCCCGGTGCATGTGCACGGGGACCTCAAGGTGGACACCGCGGCTCGCCGGGTCTTCCTCGGCGAGGCCGAAGTGGCGCTCACGACCAAGGAGTTCTCCGTGCTGGAGCAGCTGGTGCTGCGGGCCGGCGAGGTGGTCTCCAAGGCGGAGATCCTGGAGCACGTCTGGGACTTCGCCTACGAGGGCGACCCGAACATCGTCGAGGTCTACATCAGTGCCCTGCGCCGCAAGCTCCGCGCCGAGCTGATCCGGACGGTGCGCGGCGCCGGTTACCGGCTGGAGACGGCGCCATGAGGCGGCTGTTCGGCTCGGTCCGCTCCCGGGCGACGCTCGGTGCCACGCTCGTGGTCGTGGTCGCGCTGGTCGTGACCGGCACCGCGGTCCTGCAGGCGCTGCGCTCCAACCTGACCGCCGAGGCGGGCACCGAGGCGGAGCGCAAGGCGCGGTCGGTCGCCTCCGAGCTCGCCGAGCGGACCCCGTACGACGAGCTGTCGGGACTGGACGGCGAGGCCGGGCCGGTGCAGATCGTCGACGAGGACGGGAACCTGGTCAAGGCCGCCGAGGGCCTTCGGTGGATCAGCGGCACGGCCACCGACGAGGTGAGTCCCCGGCCGTCGCCCTCGCCCTCAGCCTCGGCCTCACCCTCGCCCCCGGCCCGCGAGGACGACGATGATGACGACGACGAAGACGACGAAGACGAAGAGGACGAGCACGAAACGGAGGACCCCGACGACTCGGACGAAGCGGAGGAGTCGCAGGACGCCGCTGAGGCCGCCCCGTCCCTCGCCCCCGGCGAGACCAGCCGGCAGGCCACCTACGGCAGCGGCGCCGCGACGATCGGCGACGAGACCGCCGACTACCGCTTCGCGGCCGTCGACGTGCGGACCCACGAGCGGGGCCTGCTCACCGTCTACGCCGGTGCTCCGCTGGCCGCCGAGCACAGCGCCGTACGGACCGCGCTGACCGTGATGCTGATCGGTTTCCCGCTGCTGGCGGCGCTCGTCGCCGGCATGACCTGGGTGCTCACCGGGCGTGCCCTGCGCCCGGTCGCCGCGATCCGCGAGGAGATGGCCGCGATCACCGCCTCCGAGGACCTCACACGCCGCGTCCCGGAGCCGGCGACCCACGACGAGATCGCGCGGCTCGCCCGCACCACCAACGAGACCCTCGCCGCCCTGGAGACGTCCGTGGAGCGGCAGCGGAGCTTCGTCGCCGACGCCTCACACGAGCTGCGCAGCCCGATCGCGTCCCTGCGCACCCAGCTGGAGGTGGCCGCCGCCCATCCCGAACTCCTGGATCTGAACGGCGCCGTCGAGGACACCGTGCGGCTCCAGCACCTCGCCGCCGACCTGCTGTTGCTCGCCCGGCTGGACGCGGGGGAGCGGCCTGTCGAGGGCAGGGTGGACCTGGCGGCTCTGGCCCGCGAGGAGGCGGCGGGGCGGACGGGTGTGACGGTGGACGCGGAGACGGCGGAGGTGGCCGGGTCGCGGGGGCAGCTGGGCCGGGTGCTCGGCAACCTGCTCGACAACGGCCGTCGGCACGCCCGCGAGACGGTCTCGGTGACCGTGCGGCGCGAGGGCGACTGGGCGGTGCTCGGCGTGGCCGACGACGGCGACGGGGTGGCCGAGGCCGACCGGGAGCGGATCTTCCAGCGGTTCGTGCGGCTGGACGACGCCCGAAGCCGTGACGACGGCGGGGCCGGCCTGGGCCTCGCCATCGCGAGGGACGTCGCCGTACGGCACGGCGGGACGCTCACGGCCGGTGCGGCGCCGACAGGCGGAGCCCTGTTCGAGCTCCGCCTGCCGCTCGCCTGAGGAGAACCGGTGGTCAGAGGCGCCCGCGCTGGTCGCGCAGGTGCTCCGCGATGGGCTTGAGGGCCTTGTCCAGCTCACCGAGGGTCTCGGAGGAGAGCAGGTCGATGAAGTGCCGTCGCACCGACGCCACGTGGTGGGGCGAGACCTTCTGCATGGTTTCCATGCCGTGGTCGGTGAGGACGGCGAAGAGGCCGCGCCGGTCGGACTCGCAGTGCTGCCGCCGGACCAGGCCCGCGTTCTCCATCCGGGTGACCTGGTGCGAGAGTCGGCTCTTGGACTGCATGGTGGCGGAGGCGAGGTCGCTCATCCGCATTCTGCGGTCGTCCGACTCGGACAGGTTCACCAGGATCTCGTAGTCGTTCATTGTCAGGCCGAAGGGCTGCAGATCCTTCTCGAGCTGGTACGTCAACAGCCTGTTGACCTCCAGGTGGGTGCGCCAAGCGCACTGCTCCGCATTGGTCAGCCAGCGTGTGGCCGTTTCGGTCTCCATGAATGAAGTCTACCTAAAAAGTTGAAAGGCGAACTAGTGACGGTTTCCGTGACAGTGGCAGCGTGCACGCGTTCGACGTCACACTCCGCAGACTACCGCTCACAGCCCGAAGCGACGCTGGAGGTCTCCCAGCTGTCCGGGAAGGCGCGGTGCCCCCGTGGTCTGTCCGGGCGCTCCGGAAACCCCGCCGCCGGGCACCCCTGACACCTGCGGAACGGCCCCCGTGGACTGCTCCGCCATCAGGGTCTCGGAGGACTGCAGCAGCACGGTGCCCGCCCCCACGAACTCGAACTGGTGCTCCTCGCCGGAAGCCCCGCCGAGGCCCGTCAGTGCACGTAGACCGCCCATGACACCGGTCATGTAGCCGTGGTCGTAGTGGTGGCACGGGGAGGGGCAGTCGGCCCATCCCACCAGCGCCTGCGGGTCCACCCGGAGCGGGGGCTCCATGAACACCACCGGACCGTTCGACACGGCCACGAACTTTCCGGTTCCGATGAGGGTCAGGAAACCTGGCACGATCGACTGCTTCAGCGACAGACTTGGCTGAAAAGCGAGCAAGTTGCCCGAGCGAATGGTCAGATTGCCGTCCTCGAGGTCGTACGAATTCACGTCGAAGGCCCGGTCGGCGAGGAGCATCTTGCCCGAGCCCTCCGCCACGACCCAGTCGCTCGCGTGCAGTGGTGAATGGAACGACGTACGGACAAGTCGGTCGAGTCGGCCGTGCCCGATGCCGTTGAACTCGATCGTGCCGTAGTAGGCGATCATCTTCCCCTTCTGCAGGAACCACCGGCTCCCCCGGAGCTCCACGCAGAAGGTGTAGGCGTCGACGTTGTCGTCGGACGGCAGCGTCGTCGGGTCGAAGACCGTGACGGCGGGCCCGGGGCCGCCGCCCGGGAATCCGTAGGGGCTCACAGTTTCTCCTCCGACGCCTGGACGTACACCGCTCCGCTGCCGCTGAGCTCCAACTGGAACGCCTCACCGGAACCGCGCCCCACCATGTCCCGCCAGCCGAGCGCGGTGGACAGCCTGTTGCGGACGTCGCCGTGGTGGGCGACATAGGCCTGCGGGTCGACGTGCACCGGGCGCTGCGGGGTGATCGGGATCTCGATCACGCCCCCGTGCGCCATGACGGCCACGGAACCGTGCCCCCTGAGCGTGGTGGTGAACAGGCCCTGCCCGGAGACCTGACCCCGGACCATGCCCATCACCCCGCCCTGCGAGCCCAGGAACACCGTGCCCTGCTCCAGCGTGCCCTCGAACGCCAGCAGGCGGTCCGCCTCGACGTACAGGGTGTCCCCGGAGAGGTCGATCACCTGGACGTGGTGGCCGCCGTGCCCGAACAGGACCGTGCCCTCGCCCTCGACGCTCATCAGGGGCGTGGCCTCCCCGGCCACCCGCCGGCCGATCATCGACCGCAGCCCGCCCTGACCGCCCGCGATGTCGGGCGTGAAGCCGACCTCCCCCCGGTACGCGAGCATCGCGCCGCGCTGGCTGAACAGCCGCCGGCCGGGCGTCACGGTCGCCTCGACCACCTTCGAGTTGATCTCCCGGAAGCCCACGTCAGACATCCCCCGCGATCGTGTTCCGCTCACTGGGCTGCACGTAGACCAGCCCGTCGCCCTCGAACCTCATCTGGAACGCCTCGCCGCCGCCCTCCCCGATCAGTGTGCGGAACGTCACCCCGGACTGGAGGGACTGCCGCAGATTCCCCTGGTGGGCGACGTAGGCACCGGGGTCGACGGTCAGCGGGTACTGCGGGCCGACCCGGAGCACCACGGCCGGCCCGTCCGACATGATCGCCGCCTGGCCGTGCCCCTCGACGGTGGTCGTGAACAGCCCGTTGCCCTGCGACGCCCCGCGCAGGCCCGTGAAACCGGTCCCGGTGCGCAGGCCGCCGTCGGTCGCCAGCAGGTTGCTCGACTCCACGTGGAGCTTGTCCCCCTGGAGGCTGATGAGGTTGATGTCGGCGGCGCGATCGGCGAACCAGCAGGTTCCGCGTCCCTTCACCTCCATCACCGTCATCTGCTCACCGGTCAGCCGCCGGGTCACCATCCCCCGGATGCCCTCCCCGCCGCCCGTGAGCTTCTTGAACGCCATCTCGCCGTCGTACGCGACCATCGAGCCGTTCTTCGCCTTCACGGCATCCCCGGTCATGTCGACGACGAGCACCTTGCTGCTCTGAAGTCGGAACATCGCCACATCTGTGACGGTAACCGCCGCCCCGCCCCGCCGACAGGTCCTGTGGGGTGAGTCGCACCCGGACGATTCCCCTAGGGACCGCCCCCGCTCCGGTGATCGGGGACGGGGTTTGTCACAATGGACAAACGCTTGTGCGTGCATTCACAAACGTCTCTCCCATCGAAGGTGACCCGTGGACATCAAGACCGCCAGTGCCCTCCGCCGTCTCCGCCTGGTATCGGGCCCCGAGGCGATCTCGTTCCTGCTGCTGCTCGTCGCCTCGGTCCTGAAGCGGACCACGGAGTTCAACGCCGTCCCGGCGCTGGGCTGGATCCACGCCGTCCTCTTCATCCTGTACGTGCTCTTCTGGGCCGACGCCTGGAACCGCGCCAAGTGGACGCTGAAGACCGCCGCCTTCTACTTCCTGATGTCGGTGCTGCCCACCGGCGGCTTCTTCGCCGACCGCCGGCTGAAGGCCGAGGTCGAGGACGCGGTCATCGCCTCCCGGGCCCGCGCCGAGGGAGTGGTGGGCGCGTGATCGTCGCCTTCTCCGTGACACCGCTGGGCGTCGGCGAGGACGTGGGGGAGTACGTCGCCGACGCCGTGCGGGTGGTCCGCGAGTCCGGGCTGCCGAACCGCACCGACGCCATGTTCACCTCGATCGAGGGGGACTGGGACGAGGTGATGGACGTCGTGAAGCGCGCCGTGGCCGCGGTCGAGGCACGCGCGCCGCGGGTCTCACTCGTCCTCAAGGCGGACCTCCGCCCCGGAGTCGAGGACGGCCTCACCGCCAAGGTCGACACCGTCGAGCGGCACCTGGCGCGGAACCCGGAACACACGGAATAGCGGACCCGCGTCCTGCCCGACGGCCGGACGGCGCTGCCCGGCCGGCCGTCCCGCGGGTCAGCGGGGGCCGGCTGTCCGGCGCAGGTGATGACGCACCGCGCGGTGCGCGATCGGGCCGAGATCGTCGAGCGCGGCGACGAGGGCCCCGAGCCGCTCCAGGGTGTCCAGCGCCGCCCCCGCCCCCGCCGGGTCCACCCCTTCGTACAGCTCGAGACCCACGAAGGACGCCGCCACCGCGCGGGCGAGTCCTCCGGATTCGGTGAACTCGCCGAACGGTGTTCCCGGCAGGACCCGGTCGAGGACCTTCTCGATCTCCACGATCCACAGGTCGAGCCCCGCCGCAGTCGCCGGCTTCAGGGCGTCGTGGGTCTGCGCACCGGCCAGCAACTGCCCGAGCAGGGCCACGTGGCCCGCAGCGCGCTCCTCGGCGTGCATCTCCCGGCCGAAGGCGAGGAGTTCCGTGAGGGAACCGATGGTCGCGAGGCGGGGGCGGTGGCGGGCGACCCGCTGCTCGGCCCCGTACCGGCAGGCGGCGGAGAGCAGTTCGTCCACCGAGCCGAAGTGGTAGAAGACCAGCGCCTGATTGACTCCGGCCGCCGTTGCGATCGTGCGGGCCGAGACCTTGGCGATGCCCTGTTCGGCGAGCGTGCGCAGGGTGCCCTCCAGCAGCTTCTTCCTGGTGTCGGGGGCGGGACTCATGCGCGCGGCTCCTCACGGACCGGACGCAGATCCGGGCGTACCCCGTGTGTGCGCACGTCGCTGTAGACGGCGGTGAACGAACCCTCGTAGCCGAAGAGGGGCCCGAGACGGTGGTGAGTGACATCGACCCGGATGCGGAAGCGGCCGCTGCGTTCGTCGTAGGACTCGCGCACCTCCGCCGTCCCGTTGACCGCTTCGGGGACGCGTACGTCCACCGGGCCCTGCCGGAAGCGGTGCCGGTCCGAGCGGATCAGCAGGGAGCCGTCGGGTTCCGCGCCGAAGTGGAGGTCGCAGGCGAGGTGCTGGTGGGTGCCGAGGTAGTCGACGATGTGGTCGCCCCGGGGGCCGAGCACCATCTGGGCGTCGAACCGGCGGGGGCGGCCGGGCAGGTGGAAGGTGCGCACGAAGGTCACCGTCTCACGGCCGAAGCCGTCGGTGTACGGGACGTTCTCGATGGTGAAGGGGACGTGCCTGCCCTGCCGGGGGACCAGGATGTTCCGGGTCGCGCCGAGGGCGAGGAACGGCTTCACGAAGGCGCCGCCGTGCCAGAGGCGGTCCATCACGCCGTGGCCGGTGCAGGCCTCGCCGCTCGTCAGGCCGACGGAGAAGCGGCGGCGCAGCGCGGGGTGGAGGCGGTCGAAGTCGGCGCCCATCACGGTGCGGAAGATCGAGGTCATCGCGGCGTCTCCAGGGAACGCAGCAGGCGGGGCGGGCGGACCCGGGCCGGTGCGGTGCGCAGGCAGCGACGGGCGGCCGGCGTGCGGGGCAGCGGCGGGGCGAGCAGTGCCGCGCCGGCCGCCGAGGCCAGGAGCAGCGGGACCGGAAAGGCCCCGGCGGGGCCGAACGGGGCGGCGGGACCCGAGGCGAGGGCGGCGCAGGCGGCGGAGGCCACCAGGGCCCGGAGCGTCAGCTCCGCCAGCCAGTTGCGGCGGGCGCGCTCGGGGGTGACGCCGTGCTCGAACCAGATCCGCAGGCGGTCGAAGGACCAGGCCGTCGCCCAGCCCATCAGGGGCCGCAGGACCAGCCGGTCCGCGAACGCGCCGAGGGCGCCCCAGCGGGGCCGGTAGTCGTACCCGGTCAGGAAGCGGACCCCGTCCCCGTCGGGGACGTAACGCCAGTAGCCGCTGCCGTCCGCGAGCAGGGAGAGCGGGTGCGGGCAGGAGAAGCGGAGGGCGGAGGTGCGGGTGCCGTCCGGGCGCTCCTTCTCCCCGGCCGAGACACCGGTGCCGGCGAGGGTGAGGAACGGCAGCACGCGCGTGGCGTACCGGAAGTGCTGAGGCTCGTCGTCCGCGCGCGGGAGGTTGCGGATCTCGGTGAAGCGGAGGTCCCAGCGCCGGTGCTCGGCCGGATCCTGGGTGCGTGCCCACAGCTCGTCGAGATCCGCGCGGACGTGCGTCTCTATGTACAGCCCCATGTCGCCCCCGGTCAGCCGTGTGTTTGAGCGAGTGCTCAAAATCTGTGGAGCACAGGCTAGCGCTGTTTTGAGCGACTGCTCAACCGGTCGGCCCGCCCTCGGACGCCGTACCGCGCGGACCGAAGGGCGAGACGGGGCTGACCGGCATATGACCGGCCGGTAGGGTCGGCCGCGTGCCGAAACCGCTCAGTCTCTCGTTCGATCCCATCGCCCGCGCCGACGAACTCTGGAAGCAGCGCTGGGGAAGCGTGCCGTCCATGGCCGCGATCACCTCGGTCATGCGTGCCCACCAGATCCTGCTGGCCGAGGTCGACGCGGTGGTCAAGCCGTACGGGCTCACCTTCGCCCGGTACGAGGCTCTGGTGCTGCTCACCTTCTCGAAGTCCGGCGAGCTGCCGATGTCCAAGATCGGCGAGCGGCTCATGGTGCACCCCACCTCGGTGACGAACACCGTGGACCGGCTGGTGCGGTCGGGCCTGGTCGCCAAGCGCCCCAACCCCAACGACGGCCGCGGCACCCTCGCGAGCATCACCGACAAGGGGCGCGAGGTCGTCGAGGAGGCCACCCGCGACCTGATGGCCATGGACTTCGGCCTCAGCGCCTACGACGCCGAGGAATGCGCCGAACTCTTCGCCGCCCTCCGCCCGCTGCGACTCGCGGCGGGGGACTTCGCAGAGGGTTGACGCCGTCAGCACCAGGCCGGGGTTTACCACTTGACAGTGGTTTCCTCCCCGTCAGCCCGCAGAAACGCTCAAGCACTCATTTCCGGCTGAGATCCTGCCGATCGGCTCTCATGCGGAGGGCTGACGTCCGTTTCCTTCGGGTGGGAGCTCGCGCGTGAGTCTTCGTTGTTTTGTCCGTGGTGTCCTGGCCGCCACCGCTGTGCTGGGTTTCGCCGCAGTCGGCCCCCTGGGTACGGCGGGACCGGCGCACGCCGGCGCCTTGGGGTCCACCGCCATCGGTACTTTCACCTACGAGGTGCGGGGTGCCGCGGTGAAGGTCCCTGTCGGTTGCTTCCTGACCCACAGGATCGACGGCTCCGGGAAGCGGGTCTCCGGCCAGCTCGCGGGCGTCGACTGCGTCGGTGCTGCCGCGACCTTCTCGCGGTTCTGCAACTGGCGGATCGACTTCGCCTACGCCGACACGAACGGCAGGGCGTACCGGACCGCGCGGGGTGCTACGCACGCCGAGTGCGACGGCGCCCCGCTGCGCCGGGTCGGCGCCCGGACGCTGCCGACCTACGGCAAGGCCTGCGCGAAGCTGTTCGTCAACGGCAAGCTGCGTGCCACACAGTGCCACTACATCACGAAGTGAGGCAGTGCCCCGCGACAGCGGTCAGGCTGTCGCGGGCGTGGTGTCGGCGTCCTTCGCGATGAGCGGTTCCGCCTCGCGGGTCACCCGGCGTTCGACGAAGAAGGCCGCCGTCGGGACGGTTCCGGCGAGCAGCACCCACAGTTGCCGTCCCACGGGCATCTTCATCTTGCTGCCGAGGTCGAACGCGAAGATCAGGTACAGCACATAGAGCCAGCCGTGAGCGATGCCGACCACCGAGACGAAGCCGTCGAAGCCGTCCAGGCCCAGTACACGCTTGCCGATCACGCCGACGGTCAGCAGAACCAGAAGGACTGCGGTGACATGTGCCAACACCCGGTACCGGGTCAAGACGCTCTTCTTCATGCCGTCGAGGGTATCCGGTCCGCTGTGATGTCCCGTCCCCCGTCCTGGCCTGCACCACTATCGTTTACTAGGACGTCCTAGTAAATTCGAAGGCATGGACGCTGACGCCATCGAGGAAGGCCGCCGTCGCTGGCAGGCCCGGTACGACGCCGCGCGCAAGCGCGAGGCGGACTTCACCACGCTCTCCGGCGATCCCGTGGAGCCGGTGTACGGGCCGCGGCCCGGGGACGCCTACGAGGGGTTCGAGCGGATCGGCTGGCCCGGTGAGTACCCCTTCACCCGCGGTCTGTATCCGACTGGCTACCGGGGGCGCACCTGGACGATCCGGCAGTTCGCCGGGTTCGGCAACGCCGAGCAGACCAACGAGCGCTACAAGATGATCCTGAACAACGGCGGCGGCGGGCTCTCCGTCGCCTTCGACATGCCGACGCTCATGGGCCGCGACTCCGACGACCCGCGCTCCCTGGGCGAGGTCGGGCACTGCGGGGTGGCCATCGACTCGGCTGCCGACATGGAGGTCCTGTTCGACGACATCCCCCTCGGGGACGTGACGACCTCCATGACGATCAGCGGGCCCGCCGTGCCCGTCTTCTGCATGTACATCGTCGCCGCCGAGCGCCAGGGCGTGGACCCCGCCGTACTCAACGGCACGCTGCAGACGGACATCTTCAAGGAGTACATCGCCCAGAAGGAGTGGCTCTTCCAGCCCGAGCCGCATCTGCGCCTCATCGGCGACCTGATGGAGCACTGCGCGGCCGGCATCCCCGCCTACAAGCCGCTCTCCGTCTCCGGCTACCACATCCGCGAGGCCGGGGCGACGGCCGCCCAGGAGTTGGCGTACACGCTGGCGGACGGCTTCGGGTACGTGGAGCTGGGGCTCAGCCGCGGGCTCGACGTGGACGTGTTCGCGCCCGGCCTGTCCTTCTTCTTCGACGCGCACCTCGACTTCTTCGAGGAGATCGCCAAGTTCCGTGCCGCGCGCCGCATCTGGGCCCGCTGGATGCGGGACGTGTACGGCGCGAAGAGCGAGAAGGCGCAGTGGCTGCGGTTCCACACGCAGACCGCGGGCGTCTCGCTGACCGCGCAGCAGCCGTACAACAACGTCGTGCGGACGGCCGTGGAGGCGCTCGCCGCCGTGCTCGGCGGGACCAACTCCCTGCACACCAACGCCCTGGACGAGACGCTGGCCCTGCCCAGCGAGCAGGCCGCCGAGATCGCCCTGCGCACCCAGCAGGTGCTCATGGAGGAGACCGGCGTCGCCCATGTGGCCGACCCGCTGGGCGGTTCCTGGTTCGTGGAACAGCTGACGGACCGGATCGAGGCGGACGCGGAGAGGATCTTCGAGCAGATCAAGGAACGAGGGCTGCGCGCGCACCCCGACGGGCAGCACCCCATCGGGCCGATCACCTCAGGCATCCTGCGCGGTATCGAGGACGGCTGGTTCACCGGCGAGATCGCCGAATCGGCGTTCCGCTACCAGCAGGCGCTGGAGAAGGGCGACAAGAAGGTCGTCGGTGTCAACGTCCACACTGGCTCGGTCACCGGTGACCTGGAGATCCTCCGGGTCAGCCACGAGGTGGAACGCGAGCAGGTGCGGATCCTGGGTGAGCGCAAGGCCGCCCGCGACGACGCGGCGGTACGGGCCGCCCTGGCCGCCATGCTCGACGCGGCCCGCTCCGGCGCCAACATGATCGAGCCGATGCTGGACGCCGTACGCGCCGAGGCGACCCTCGGCGAGATCTGCGACGCGCTGCGGGACGAGTGGGGGGTGTACACCGAGCCCGCGGGGTTCTGACCGCCGTCCCCACCCCGATCCCGACTACGGAATGGGGTCGGGGGTGGTGAGGCCGGTGAGGAGGACGTGGGTGAGGTCGTGGACCCACTCCTCGTCCGCCGGGCGTCCGCTGACCAGCGTGCGGTGTACCACCGCGCCGGCGACCATGTCGAAGATCAGGTCCACGGTGCGGGCCGCCTCGGCCGGGTCGGGGTCGGGCGGCAGTTCGCCGCGTGTCTGGGCGCGGGCGCGGCCGGTGTGGACCAGGCGTTTCTGCCGTTGGACGATCGAGGTGCGGATGCGTTCGCGCAGGGCCTCGTCGAGGGTGGACTCCGCGACCGCCGCCATCAGTCCGCACCTGGCCTCCGGGCGGGACAGCAACGCCGCGAGCTGGAGGACCACGCCCTCGATGTCCGCGGCGAGGCTGCCGCGGTCGGGGAGTTCGAGTTCGTCGAAGAGTTCGGCGACCGCGTCCACGACCAGCTCGTTCTTGCCCGCCCAGCGCCGGTAGAGGGTGGTCTTGGCGACTCCCGCGCGGCTCGCGACGTCCCCCAGGGTGAGTCTGGACCATCCCAGTTCGACCAGGGCCTCCCGCGTCGCGGCCAGGATCGCGGTGTCCGCCGCGGCGCTGCGCGGGCGTCCGGTGCGCGTGGCGGGGGACCGACTGGCGCTGCTCTGCATGGGCACGACCCTATCCGCCGGTTCCCGTGTCGCGGTGAGGGGAGCGTGAGGGAGATCACCGGGGTGGCCCGGCCCGTGCGCCGCGCCGGGCGTTACGCTACGAGCCGTAGCGAAAGTGGGGGCGGCCCGGGCGGAACGGCCGACCCGCTCGAGCGACGACCACTGGCGCGGGTGGGGACCCGGTGCCGAAGAGGACGCGGACGCCCGGGTTTCCCGGCGTTTTCACAGACACGCGGGGTACGGGGGAGGATAGACGTATGCAGCCACGGAACATGTCCATGAGCGGAGTCGTCGACCTCGCCGCGGTGAAGGCGGCCCAGGAGGCCAAGACGAAGGCGGAGCAGGCCCGCGCGGAGGCGGCCCGGCAGGGCGGCGGGGGCGCGGTCTCCCCGGCCGACCTCGTCATCGACGTCGACGAGGCCGGCTTCGAGAGCGACATCCTGCAGCGGTCCACCGAGGTCCCGGTCGTCATCGACTTCTGGGCCGAATGGTGTGAGCCCTGCAAGCAGCTGAGCCCCGTCCTGGAGCGGCTCGCCGTCGAGTACAACGGGCGCTTCCTGCTCGCCAAGATCGACGTCGACGCCAACCAGATGCTGATGCAGCAGTTCGGTGTCCAGGGCATCCCCGCGGTGTTCGCGGTGGTGGCCGGGCAGGCGCTGCCGCTCTTCCAGGGGGCCGCGGGCGAGACGCAGATCCGCCAGACCCTGGACCAGCTGGTGCAGGTCGCCGAGGAGCGCTTCGGTCTGACCGGACTCACCGTCGACCCCGACGCCGTGCCGGGCGGCGGCGGTGCCGCCTCGGGCGCCGAGGCGCCCGTCGGTCCGTACGACGCCCTGCTGGAGGCCGCCGTGCGGGCGCTGGACGCCGGCGACCTGGGCGGTGCGATCCAGGCGTACAAGAACGTGCTCACCGACGACCCGGGCAACCCGGAGGCTCAACTGGGGCTCGCCCAAGCCGAGTTGCTCCAGCGGGTGGAGGGTCTGGACCCGCAGCGGGTGCGCGCGGACGCCGCCGGGAAGCCGCAGGACGTCGAGGCGCAGATCACCGCCGCCGACCTGGACCTGGTGGGTGGTCATGTCGAGGACGCCTTCGGCCGGCTCATCGAGACGGTGGGGCGCACGGCCAGCGACGACCGCGAGGCCGTACGGGTGCGCCTGCTCGAGCTGTTCGAGGTGGTCGGGGCCGAGGATCCGCGCGTGATCGCCGCGCGCAGAGCGCTGGCGCGTGCCCTGTTCTGAGCGGATCGGTGCCCTTTGCCCGGCCGTCCGAGGCGGTTTCCGGGCCGGTGGTGCCCGAGTGAGAGATTGGCCGACCGGAGGCCCCTGCGGCCGCGCTTTGCCAAAACTTGGCAATCGCGGCCGCTGTTACTGCGAGTAAGTCGCGCATGTCGATCTGTCGGGCTCTGTCCAGTCGTCAACTGTTTTGTCCGCCCCCTGCGAGACACCGAGGGTCGCCGTCCGGCGCCGGTGGGTCGCCCTCCGGTTGTTCGGCCGTTACCAGCGAGTAATGAACCCCCTTGTGCGGGCGGCGAGAATGCACCACGATCGGCGACGCTCGGTCCATTGCCCGTACTCCGACAGCCGGTCGGGACACGGGCGTTCCTGGGTCCCCACCGAGCAGAACCGGCGGCAGTGGAGCCGGTTCTCGGACAGGGGGGTCTTCGCTCACCCGGCGAAGCCTGTCCAGCAGGTTGTGCGTGATGCGTGTCAGGCGCGACCAGTGGTTGTCGCTCGGGGGGTGATCGCCGGTGATTCGGGCGCTTCGTGCGTTGCCGGGCGCGGCGCTCTCCTTCCCGAGGACGTAGCACTTCTCCCATCCCTGCCCGGCTGCCCGCCTGTCGGCGGTGCGTCAGAGCAGGAGATGTACGTCCGAGAAGGAGGAAATATGGAGTCCCAGGTGCGTGGCGGGACCAGATGGAAGCGGTTCGCCGTGGTGATGGTGCCCAGCGTGGCCGCCACGGCGGCGGTGGGCATCAGCCTGGCGCAGGGCGCCCTCGCGGCGTCGTTCAGCGTCTCCGGCCAGGAGTTCAAGGTGACGGCCAGCCATCTCGAGGGATGGGGCTTCGCCCAGTACGGCGGTATCGACACCGGCTACACGTCGACCGACGGCAAGACCAAGACCCAGCGTCCGGTGGCGATCTCGTCGTTCGACCGTGCCGAGATCACCAAGATGTGCCAGTCCGTCAAGACGGAGATTCCCCTCATAGGGAAGACGGTCTACCTCCGTCTCGAGGCGGGTCCGAACGCGCAGCAGAAGGTCAAGGCCAAGAACCTCTACATCGACGTCGCCCAGCTCGACGCCGATGCGACCTTCACCAACATCGACATCGGTGTTGCGGTCCAGGACAAGACCCGCGGTCCCGCGGTGAAGGACGGTGAGAACGCGCTGCCGGGCGGCTTCGCCCAGCAGGCGGAGAAGGCCGACCTCAGGAACGTCAAGCAGACGGCGTGGGCGACCACGGCCGGTACGTTCAAGCTCAGCGGCCTGAAGATGCGTCTGGGCGGGGACCCCAAGATGGAATGCTACTGACGGACTCCGTCCCGGAGACGTCCTTGGCCGGCTGAGCGGCCGAGTGCGGGGCGGGGAAGCGGTCGCTTCCCCGCCCCGCACACCCAGCCCGGTGCTTCGTGCCCGGGTGTACGCACAGACTCAGACCTTCCGGCTTCTCCACCCCCAGGCCGAGCCGGTATGTAACTCCACCGGACCAGGGAGCTGTTTTCCATGAGTGCCGAGACTCCGGTCCAGAGCGCCGGGACCTTCACCCGGCTGCGTCTGCGATTCCGTGACTGGCGGGGCCACCGGCCGTTCTGGGCGGGCCTGTTCACCCTGCTCGGCGGGGTGCCCATCGCTTACTTCCCCTATGCCACGCTGAAGCTGGGCCATATGTCGATCGCCATGGCGACGACCGCCGGCGCGGGCTCTCTGATCATCGGTGTCCTGCTGGTCACGCTGGGCCTGACCATGTGGTTCCAGCAGGCCACCAGGATCTTCGCCGGTGTGGCGTCGATCCTTCTGGCCCTGGTGTCCCTGGTGGTCTCCAACATCGGTGGCTTCCTGGTCGGCTTCCTGCTCGCCCTGATCGGCGGTGCGCTGGCCCTCTCCTGGGTGCCGGACAAGCCGCAGGCCGAGGCGCACGGGCACCGGGAGTCCTCCGGCGGGCCCGCCGGAGACGGCGCCCGGAAGGGCGCCGCTGAGGGCACCGGCGGTGAGGCGGGAAAGCCGCACCCTCCGTACGAGGACGGCGACCTTGGGGAGGCGGACGAAACCCGGATCGAGGACCGCGACAGGGGGCACCGTGTCGGCTGACGAGACGCGAGACCAGAGTGCCGCCGTGGCCCTGACTCCGGAGAGAGGGGGACCACGCCACGCGGCCCCCAGGAAGCCGCTGCTCACCAAGTTCCACATGCCCGCGGGGAAGGCGATCGCCTTCGCGGCGATGCCGACCGCGCTCCTCATGGGAATGGGGTTCACGCCGACGCTGGCCCAGGCCGACGAGCGGCCGCACTCCAGGAGCCTGACCGCCGACGAGTACAAGGACTGCGTGGCGGCCCTGGAGGAATCAGAGGGCGGCGCGTCCTCCTCGCCCGGTCCGTCCGCCTCGGCGAGCGACACGGCGACTCCGTCCCCCGACGCCGACGCCGGCACGGAGTCGAGCTCCCCGGCCACCGCCGGGGAGCGCAGGACCGCGAACCCGGGCGAGGGCAGGGGCACGGCCAACGGCTCGTCCCCTTCAGCTCCTTCCTCGGATGCGGGTTCCGACGACAAGGACGACAAGGGCAACAAGAGGGAGCCCGCGCCCGCCCCGTCCGCGACCTCGGGCGAGCAGGACTCCGGCGACCGGGCCGAACCCGTGCCCACCCCCTCGGAGACCGAGCGCGACCTCCTGGAGGACATCGGGGACGCCGTCAAAGACGTCTTCACCCCCAAGGACAAGAAGGCCGAGGAGAGCCCGAGCCCCACCCCGTCGGCCTCCGCCGTCGAGGCCGCCCAGAAGGCCGTCGAGAAGGCCACCGAAGCCGCGAAGGACACCGCTGAGGAAGCCGCCGACACGGCGGCCGAGACCCCGGTGGCCCCGGAGACTCCGGAAACCCCGGCGGCCCCGGAGTCGGCGGATCCCGTCACCGCCTCGCCGAGCCCGGCCGCCCCGGTCGATCCGGCCGACCCGTCCGGGAGTGCCACGGCCGACCCCGACGACTGCCCGGTGGCCACCGACGCCGAGGGCGGGGTCGACAACAGGGTCCCGTTGCCCGACGACCCCTGGTTCCTGAACGCCAGTTCGCTGCTGCTGAAGGGTGCCGACTACCAGGGCATCGTCGAGGTCCGGACCGCGAGCGGCAAAGTCAAGAAGGTCCTGAAGTACGTCGTCTCCGACGGCACCGACATCGGCGACCTGCACCAGACGGTCGAGGACAAGTCGATCGGCAGGACCCACCACGTGCAGGCGGCCAAGGGGTCGATGTCCACCATCCGCGACGGCGACACCGTGATGTACACGGAACGCATCTCCGGCAAGCTGCTCGGGCTGATCCCGGTCACCTTCGACCCCGAGAACCCGCCGCCGCTCAACATCCCCCTGATCTACTTCACCGATGTGACGGTCCAGCAGGCCGGCCAGTTCGGCGGAACCCTGCACGTGCCGGGCCTGCGGCAGTACGTCACCTGAGGATCCGTCGGTTCCGTCGGACCACTCCGGGAGCCGCACGACGCCGAGGGCGCTCCCTCTCCAGGGGGCGCCCTCGGCGTCGTGCACGCGGGTGGGTCAGCCGGTGGCGCCGCCCATGTGGTGGACGCGGACCATGTTGGTGGTGCCGGGGACGCCGGGCGGCGAGCCGGCGGTGATCACCACGATGTCGCCCTCGTCGAAGCTGTGAAGCCGGACCAGCTCCTGCTGGACCAGGTCGACCATCTCGTCGGTGCTGTTCACGAACGGCACGACGTGCGGCTCCACACCCCAGCTGAGCGCGAGCTGGTTACGGGTGGACTCGTCCGTGGTGAACGCCAGGAGCGGCTGGCCGGCGCGGTAGCGGGACAGCCGCCGGGCCGTGTCGCCGGACTGGGTGAAGGCCACCAGGCCCTTGGCGCCGAGGAAGTCGGCGATCTCGGCGGCGGCCCGGGCCACCGAACCGCCCTGGGTGCGGGGCTTCTTGCCGGGCACCAGCGGCTGCAGGCCCTTGGAGAGCAGCTCCTGCTCGGCCGCCTGGACGATCCTCGACATCGTCCGCACGGTCTCGATCGGGTACGCGCCCACGCTCGACTCGGCCGACAGCATGACCGCGTCGGTGCCGTCCAGGATCGCGTTGGCCACGTCGGAGGCCTCGGCGCGAGTCGGGCGGGAGTTGGTGATCATCGACTCCATCATCTGGGTCGCCACGATCACCGGCTTGGCGTTACGACGGCACAGCTCGATCAGGCGCTTCTGCACCATGGGGACCTTCTCGAGCGGGTACTCGACGGCCAGGTCGCCGCGGGCGACCATCACACCGTCGAACGCCATCACGACGTCCTCCATGTTCTCCACCGCCTGCGGCTTCTCCACCTTGGCGATGACGGGCACCCGGCGGCCCTCCTCGTCCATCACGCGGTGGACGTCGGCCACGTCCTTGGCGTCCCGGACGAAGGACAGCGCGACCAGGTCGCAGCCCATGCGCAGCGCGAACCGCAGGTCCTCGATGTCCTTCTCGGACAGCGCGGGCACGTTCACGGCCGCACCGGGCAGGTTGATGCCCTTGTGGTCGGAGATGACACCACCCTCGATGACGATCGTCCGCACCCGGGTGCCCTCGACGTCCAGCACCTTCAGCTCGACGTTGCCGTCGTTGATCAGCACCTGGTCGCCGCGGGAGACGTCGCCCGGCAGGCCCTTGTAGGTCGTTCCGCAGATGGTCCGGTCGCCGGGGACGTCCTCGGTGGTGATGGTGAACTCGTCACCGCGCACCAGCTCGACGGGACCCTCGGCGAAGGTCTCCAGGCGGATCTTCGGGCCCTGGAGGTCGGCGAGGACGCCGATGGCCCTGCCGGTCTCCTTGGCGGCGGCACGGACCCTGTCGTACCTGCCCTGGTGCTCGGCGTGCGAGCCGTGGCTGAAGTTGAAGCGGGCCACGTTCATGCCGGCTTCGATCAGGGCGACGAGCTGCTCGTGGGAGTCGACCGCGGGGCCGAGAGTACAGACGATTTTGGAACGGCGCATGGGGCGATCCTATCGGTTTGTTTCGCTCCGGAATATTCCGTCTGGCGGAAGATACACATGAGAAAGCCGCTGCTCAATTGCGCTTTCCGGCCAGTGCGTAGGTCTGTGTGGCGATCTCCATTTCCTCATCCGTCGGTACCACGGCGACCGCGACCCGCGCACCCGCGGGCGAAATCAGCCGCGACCCGTCACCGCGCGCGCCGTTGCGTTCGGCGTCGACCGCCAGACCCAGTTCCGTCAGGCCCGCCACGGCCGCCTCCCGCACCGGAGCGGCGTTCTCGCCGACCCCGGCGGTGAACGCCACCGCGTCCACCCGTCCGAGAACGGCGTAATAGGCACCGATGTACTTCTTCAGCCGGTGAATGTAGATGTCGAACGCGAGCTTCGCCTGTTCGTCGCCCGCGTCGACCCGGCGGCGGATCTCCCGCATGTCGTTGTCACCGCACAGACCGACCAGTCCGCTCTTCTTGTTGAGGAGAGTGTCGATCTCGTCGGCGGACATTTCGCCAACACGCATCAAATGGAAGATGACGGCCGGGTCCATGTCTCCGGACCGGGTACCCATCACCAGTCCCTCCAAGGGCGTCAGTCCCATGGAGGTGTCCACGCACTTCCCGCCCCGCACCGCCGAGGCGGACGCCCCGTTGCCCAGGTGCAGCACGATGACGTTCACGTCCTCGGGCGCCTTCCCGAGCAGCCGGGCCGTCTCCCGGGACACATACGCGTGCGAGGTGCCGTGGAAGCCGTAGCGGCGGACGCGGTGCTCGTCGGCGGTCGCCACGTCGATCGCGTAGCGGGCGGCCGACTCCGGCATGGTGGTGTGGAAGGCGGTGTCGAAGACGGCGACCTGCGGCAGGTCCGGGCGCAGCGCCATGGCGGTGCGGATGCCCGTCAGGTTGGCCGGGTTGTGCAGCGGGGCGACCGGGATGAGCCGCTCGATCTCGGCGAGCACTGCCTCGTCCACGACGGTCGGCTCGGTGAAGTGCATCCCGCCGTGCACCACCCGGTGCCCGATCGCGACCAGTGCGGGGGAGTCGAGCCCCAGCCCGTCGAGGGCCAGTTCCTCGGCCATCGCCTTCAGGGCGGCGTCGTGGTCGGCGACCGGACCGGTCCGCTCCCGTGTCTTCCCGCCCACCCCGTCCCCGGGTCCCCCGCCCGGCGCCAGCGGTGTGTGCCGGACCAGCGAGGTCTGCTCGCCGATCCGCTCGACCAGGCCGGACGCGAGCCGGCTGCGGTCCCCCATGTCCAGCAGCTGGTACTTCACCGACGAGGAGCCGGAGTTGAGGACGAGGACTCTAGAAGGATGTGAAGGACGGGAAGGAGCGGTCGCGCTCGGCTCGTCGGGCAGGGCGGAGGTGGGGGACGGGTGGGCGCTCACTGGGTGGCTGCCTTCTCGTTCGGGGCCGGGGACCCGGCGGCGGACTGGGCCTGGATCGCCGTGATGGCGACGGTGTTGACGATGTCCTGGACGAGGGCGCCCCGGGACAGGTCGTTGACCGGCTTGCGCAGACCCTGCAGCACCGGGCCGACCGCGATCGCGCCGGCCGAGCGCTGCACGGCCTTGTAGGTGTTGTTGCCGGTGTTCAGGTCGGGGAAGATCAGCACGGTCGCCTGCCCGGCGACCTCGGAGTCCGGCAGCTTGGTCGCCGCGACCGACGGCTCCACGGCCGCGTCGTACTGGATCGGACCCTCGATCCTGAGGTCGGGGCGGCGGGCGCGCACCAGCTCGGTCGCCTCGCGCACCTTGTCGACGTCGGCGCCGGAACCGGACGTCCCCGTCGAGTACGACAGCATCGCGATCCGCGGCTCCACCCCGAACCGCGCGGCCGTGGCCGCCGACTGCACGGCGATGTCGGCGAGCTGCTCGGCGTCCGGGTCGGGATTGACCGCGCAGTCGCCGTAGACCAGGACCCGGTCGGCCAGGCACATGAAGAAGACGGAGGACACGATCGAGGAGTCCTGCCGGGTCTTGATGATCTCGAAGGCCGGCCGGATGGTCGCGGCGGTGGAGTGCACCGAGCCGGACACCATGCCGTCGGCGAGGCCTTCCTCCACCATCAGCGTGCCGAAGTAGTTCGGGTCCGAGACGACGTCGTAGGCCAGCTCGACACTGACCCCGCGGTGGGCGCGCAGGGCGGCGTACTTCTCGGCGAAGGCGTCGCGCAGCTCGGAGGCGGCCGGGTCGATCAGCTGGGTGTCGCCGAGGTCGATGCCGAGGTCGGCGGCCTTCTTGCGGATGTGGTCGACCGGCCCCAGCAGGGTGAGCTCGCACACACCCCGGCGCAGCAGCACCTCGGCCGCGTGCAGCACCCGCTCCTCGCCGCCCTCGGGCAGCACGACCCGCCTGAGGTCGGAGCGGGCCTGTTCGAGCAGCTTGTGCTCGAACATCATCGGCGTGACGCGGTCGCTGCTGGGCGCGGAGACCCGCCGGGTGAGGTCGGCGGTGTCGGCGTACCGCTCGAAGAGGCCGAGCGCGGTCTCCGCCTTGCGCGGGGTGGCCGCGTTCAACTTCCCCTCCAGGGAGAACAGCTGCTCGGCGGTGGGGAAGCTGTTGCCGGGCACCGACAGGACCGGGGTGCCGGGGGCGAGGCGGGAGGCGAGGGTGAGGATGCGGTCGTCGGGCACCTCGTCCAGGGTCAGCAGCACCCCGGCTATCGGCGGGGTGTTGGTGCTGTGCGCGGCCAGCGTGCCGACGACCAGGTCGGCGCGGTCGCCCGGGGCGATGACCAGGCAGCCCGGGGTCAGGGCGGCGAGGAGGTTGGGCAGCATGGCGCCGCCGAAGACGAAGTCCAGGGCGTCGCGGGCCAGTCCGGAGTCGTCGCCGAGCACCACCTTCGCGCCCAGGGTGTGGGCGATCTGGGCCACGGTGGGGGCGGCCAGCGCGGGTTCGTCGGGCAGGACGTAGCAGGGCACCGGCAGCCGGGAGGCGAGCCGCTCGGCGATCTCGTCCCGATCCTCGACGGCCACCCGGTTGACCACCATGGCGAGCACGTCGCAGCCCAGCGTCTCGTAGGCGCGGAAGGCGTTGCGGGTCTCGTCGCGCACCGACTCGGAGGTCTGCCTGCGGCCGCCCACGACCGGGATCACCGAGGCGCCGAACTCGTTGGCGAGGCGGGCGTTGAGGAACAGCTCGTCCGGGAACTGGGTGTCGGCGTAGTCGGTGCCGAGGACGAGGACAACGTCGTAGTCGCGGGCGACGGCGTGGAACCGGTCGACCAGCGTCGACACCAGTGCGTCGGAACCGCGTTCGGCCTGGAGGGCGGACGCCTCCTGGTAGTCCATGCCGTAGACGGTCGCCGGGTCCTGGGTGAGCCGGTAGCGGGCGCGCAGCAGCTCGAAGAGACGGTCGGGGCCTTCGTGCACCAGGGGACGGAACACGCCCACCCGGTCGACCTGCCGGGTCAGGAGTTCCATGACTCCCAGTTCGACGACCTGGCGGCCGTCGCCTCGGTCGATGCTGGTCACGTACACACTGCGGGTCACGCGTGCTCCGTTTCATAGGGGGTCTCGCGGTGCTTGTCGGCCCTGCGGGATCCGGCCCGGATGCCGCGCTCGCCGTAGCGGGCTGGTCCCCCTCGACAGTACCTCCGGCGCTGGTGGGGAGGCCTGCCCGTGGGGCGCGGCCCCGAGCCCAGGGCTCGGGGCCGGGGCGGGAGACCGGTGGGCGACCTGGACGGGGGACCGGTGTGCCGGGCGGCGTGGAACAATCGAAGGTGGCCCACCGGGATACAAAGCGACCAGGAGACGACAACACGATGCGTATCGGAGTTCTCACCGCAGGCGGCGACTGCCCCGGCCTGAACGCCGTGATCCGGTCGGTCGTGCACCGAGCGGTCGACAACTACGGCGACGAGGTCATCGGCTTCGAAGACGGCTACGCGGGTCTGCTCGACGGCCACTACCGGACCCTCGACCTCAACGCGGTCAGCGGCATCCTGGCCCGCGGCGGCACCATCCTCGGTTCCTCCCGGCTGGAGCGCGACCGGCTCCGCGAGGCCTGCGAGAACGCCTCCGACATGATCCGCGACTTCGGCATCGACGCGCTCATCCCGATCGGCGGCGAGGGCACGCTCACCGCCGCCCGCATGCTGTCGGACGCGGGACTGCCGGTGGTCGGCGTCCCGAAGACGATCGACAACGACATCTCCTCCACCGACCGCACCTTCGGCTTCGACACCGCCGTCGGCGTCGCCACCGAGGCGATGGACCGGCTGAAGACCACCGCCGAGTCCCACCAGCGGGTGATGGTCGTCGAGGTCATGGGTCGGCACGCGGGCTGGATCGCCCTGGAGTCCGGCATGGCCGCCGGCGCCCACGGCATCTGCCTGCCCGAGCGGGCCTTCGACCCGGCCCAGCTGGTCAAGATGGTCGAGGCGCGCTTCGCCCGCGGCAAGAAGTTCGCGGTGATCTGCGTCGCCGAGGGCGCCCACCCCGCCGACGGCACCATGGACTACGGCAAGGGCGAGATCGACAAGTTCGGCCACGAGCGCTTCCAGGGCATCGGCACGGCGCTGGCCGGTGAACTGGAGCGTCGCCTCGGCAAGGAGGCCAGGCCGGTCATCCTCGGCCACATCCAGCGCGGTGGCACGCCGACCGCGTACGACAGGGTGCTCGCCACCCGCTTCGGCTGGCACGCGGTGGAGGCCGCGCACCAGGGGCAGTTCGGCCGGATGACCGCGCTGCGCGGCACCGACATCGTGATGGTCCCGCTCGCGGAGGCCGTCACCGAACTGAAGACGGTCCCGCAGGACCGCATGGACGAGGCCGAGTCGGTCTTCTGACCGGCCCCGGCGGTCGGGGAGAAGACGTGCGCGGACCCACCCGCGCCGGCCCCGGCCGCCTCACCCTCACCCCTTGACCGCCCCGCCCGGCGCGAAACCGGGACCATGAACGCGGTGGTCGGCGGACTCGGCGCGAAGAGGAGCGTCAGCGGGAACGGCCGGTTGAGGCGGTTGAGGCAGCCGAGTCGGTTGCGGCGGAGCGGAAACGGGAGAGCGGACAGGCCGCGAGCGCCCGCACCACCCGGGCCCGCAGGAGGCACGGCGGGACGCGCGGGGCGGGCACCGTACCCGGTGAGGGCTTCGTGTGCCCCAGCACCTCACCGTCCCGTCACCCACCGGTACTGCAACTCCGGCCGTCCCACGGTTCCGTACTGCGGGCGCCGGGCCGCGCGGCCCGCGTCCACCAGGTGTTCCAGGTAGCGGCGGGCGGTGATGCGGGAGATGCCCACCGCCTCCGCCACCCCGCTCGCGGTCAGGCCCTCATCGGCGTCCCGCAGGGCCACCGTCACCCGCTCCAGGGTCGGTGCGCTCAGCCCCTTGGGCAGGCCGGCCGGTCCGGGGGCGCGCAGGGTGGCCAGCGCGCGGTCCACCTCGGCCTGGCCGCTGGCCTCGCCCACGGCCGCGCGGAACTCGGCGTACCGCACCAGGCGGTCCCGCAGCGTCGCGAAGGTGAACGGTTTCAGCACGTACTGGACGACGCCCAGCGACACCCCCTCGCGCACCACCGCGAGGTCCCGTGCCGACGTCACCGCGACGACGTCCGCGTGGTGTCCGGCCGTCCGCAGCGAGCGGGCCAGCTGCAGTCCGTGCACATCGGGCAGATGCAGGTCGAGGAGGAGCAGGTCGACGGGGGTGCGTTCCAGCGCCCGGCGGGCCTCGGCGCCCGTCGTCGCCTTGCCCACCGCGACGAATCCCGGCACCCGGCCGACGTACATCACATGGGCGTCGGCGGCGACCGGGTCGTCCTCCACCACCAGGACACGGATGGGTCTGTCGGTCATGCCCCGCCTCCCGCGCCGGAGCCGACGCCCTCCGCGTCCGCGCCGCTGCCGGCCGTGACCCCGTCGGCGGCCCGCAGCGGGAGCCGTACCTCGAAGCAGGCGCCGCCTTCCTCCGCCGAGGTCACCGCCAGCGTGCCGCCGTGCCGGCGCACCACCTGCCGTACCAGCGCCAGCCCCAGCCCACGGCCGTCCGGCCCCGACGGCTTGGTCGTGAAGCCCCGCTGGAAGACCGCCTCGGTGTGGTCCGGGGCCACGCCCGGGCCGGTGTCGGACACCTGCAGGATCAGCTCCGCGCCGGCGTCGGTGAGGGCGGTGACCGTCACCCGGGCACTGAGGCCGCCCTGCGCCGCGTCCACCGCGTTGTCGATCAGGTTGCCCAGGACGGTGACCAGGTCGCGGGCGGTCAGGCTGTCCGGCAGCAGCCCGTCGTCCAGCCGGCTGGCCGGTGATACCACCAGCTCCACGCCCCGCTCGTGGGCCTGGGCCGTCTTGCCCAGCAGCAGTGCGGCCAGCACCGGCTCGCCCACCGCCGCCACCACCTGGTCGGTGAGCGCCTGGGCGAGTTCCAGCTCGGCGGTCGCGAAGTCCACCGCCTCCTCGGCCCGGCCCAGCTCGATCAGCGAGACGACGGTGTGCAGCCGGTTCGCCGCCTCGTGCGCCTGCGAGCGCAGTGCCTGCGTGAAGCCCCGCTCCGAGTCCAGCTCGCCCATCAGCGACTGGAGCTCGGTCACATCGCGCAGGGTCACCACCGAACCGCGCCGTTCACCGCCCGACACCGGTGAGGTGTTCAGGACCAGTACCCGGTCCGCGGTGAGGTGCACCTCGTCCACCCGGGGCTCCGAGGCGAGCAGCGCGCCCGTCAGCGGTGTCGGGAGGCTGAGTTCCGCGACCGACCTGCCCACCACGTCCTCCTCAGGAGCCACACCCAGCAGCTCCCTGCCACCGTCGTTGATCAGCGCCACCCTGTACTGCCCGTCCAGCATCAGCAGTCCCTCGCGCACGGCGTGCAGCGCGGCCTGATGGTAGTCGTGCATGTGGCTGAGTTCCCTCGCGTTCATCCCGTGGGTGTGCCGGCGCAGGCGGGCGTTGATGACGTACGTGCCGATCGCGCCCAGTCCGAGCGCACCGGTCGCGACGGTGAGCAGGGCCGTCAGCTGGGCCTGCGCGCGCTGGCTGATCTCGTCGACCCGGATGCCCGCGCTGACCAGGCCGACGATCCGGTCGCCGTCCCGGACCGGGGTGACCGCGCGGACGGACGGACCGAGGGTGCCGGTGTAGGTCTCGGTGAACGTCCGGCCCGCCAGGGCGGGCGCGGTGTGGCCGCGGAAGGGCAGGCCGAGCTGGCCCGGGTCGGGGTGGGTCCAGCGGATGCCCTGCGGATTCATGATCGTGACGAAGTCGACGTCGGTGTCGCGCACCACCGCCAGCGCGTACGGCTGGAGCGTGGCCGAGGGGTCGGAGGTACGGATCGCCTCGCGCACCGAGGGGGAGTCGGCCACCGAGAGGGCCACGGCCCGTGCCTGGTGGCTCGCCGCCTCCTCGGCCTGGCCGCGGTCGCTGAAGTAGCTGAACAGCGCGTATCCCACCACGAGGACCGCTATCAGCACCGCCTGCATGGCGAAGAGCTGGCCCGCGAGGCTGCGGGGTCGGGGGAGGGCGATGCGCATTCCGACAGTCTGCCTGCCGTGTAGGCGTGAACTAAATGAACGGAAGGGTGACCACGCTCACAAGACGGGACATAGTCACGGCGTTCCCCGAAATCTCATCCCCCGGACGTGAGCCGCACGCCGGTCGATGCCGACGACGTCATCAAGGAGGCCGCCGTGACCAGCACCACCGATACGGCACCTGCCGCTCCCAAAGTGAAGCGGGACCGCACGCACTATCTCTACATCGCGGTGATCATCGCGGTCGCCCTCGGTATCGCCGTCGGTCTGACAGCCCCCGACTTCGCGGTCGAGCTGAAGCCGATCGGCACCGGCTTCGTGAGCCTGATCAAGATGATGATCTCGCCGATCATCTTCTGCACCATCGTGCTGGGCATCGGCTCCGTGCGGAAGGCCGCCAAGGTCGGCGCCGTCGGCGGTATCGCCATGGTCTACTTCCTGGTCATGTCGCTGGTCGCGCTCGGCATCGGCCTGGTCGTCGGCAACATCCTGGACCCCGGTACGGGTCTCGCGGTCACCGACGCGGTCAAGGAGACCGGTCAGGCCCAGGTCGACGCGGAGGCCAAGGACACCACCGAGTTCCTGCTCGGCATCATCCCGACCACGATCGTTTCCGCCTTCACCCAGGGCGAGGTCCTGCAGACCCTGCTGATCGCCCTGCTGTGCGGTTTCGCGCTGCAGGCCATGGGCAACGCCGGCCAGCCGGTTCTGCGCGGCATCGAGCACATCCAGCGGCTGGTCTTCCGGGTCCTCGCCATGATCATGTGGGCCGCCCCGGTCGGTGCGTTCGGCGCCATGGCCGCGGTCACCGGCTCGGCGGGCCTGGACGCGCTGAAGAGCCTCGCGGTGCTGATGCTCGGCTTCTACATCACCTGTGTGCTGTTCATCTTCGTGGTGCTCGGCGCGCTGCTGCGGATCGTCGCGGGCCTGAACGTCTGGAGCCTGTTCAAGTACCTCGGCCGTGAGTTCCTGCTGATCCTGTCCACCTCCTCGTCCGAGTCGGCGCTGCCGCGGCTCATCGCGAAGATGGAGCACGTGGGTGTCAGCAAGCCGGTGGTCGGCATCACCGTCCCGACCGGTTACTCCTTCAACCTCGACGGCACCATGATCTACATGACCATGGCCTCGCTGTTCATCGCCGACGCCCTGGGCACGCCGATGTCGGTGGGCGAGCAGGTCACGCTGCTGCTCTTCCTGCTGATCGCCTCCAAGGGCGCCGCCGGTGTCTCCGGTGCCGGCCTGGCGACGCTGGCCGGTGGTCTGCAGTCGCACAAGCCGGCCCTGGTGGACGGCATCGGCCTGATCGTCGGCATCGACCGCCTGATGAGCGAGGCCCGTGCCCTGACCAACTTCGCGGGCAACGCGGTCGCCACGGTGCTGATCGGCACCTGGACCAAGGAGATCGACAAGGAGCGGGTGAACCAGGTCCTCTCCGGGGCCATCCCCTTCGACGAGTCCACCCTGCTGGACGACCACGACGGCGTCGGCCCCGCCGACCGCGCCGAGGCCCCCGCAGCGGGCGGCGAGAAGGAACTCGCCAAGGCCTGACGCGCACAGCCCTCCCGGGCTTCCCCCGCCGCCGAGCGGCCGGACTCCTTCCCCCGTGAGCCCGGCCGCTCGGCCCTTTCGCCGCCCCGCCCGGTCTTGCCCTGACGCCGACGTCAAGGCGTACGTTCAAAGGTCGTGCAGCTGAACGTGGACGCCAACCCGGCGACCACCAACGCGTACGAGGTGCTGTCGATGCCGACGTTCACGGTGTTCCGGGGCGGCGAGCCGCTGCGGTCGATGGTGGGCGCCAGGCCCGAGCGGCGGCTGCCGGAGGAACTGGTCGAGGTGATCTGAGCCGCCGTCCCGCGCCGCTACCGGACACGGGAAAACCCCCGGGTAATTGCGCCCGGGGGTTTTCGTTGCGTATATTCATTGACTTGCGACTTCAATTGCGGCAAGTCACAGTGAAGTTCAGTGGGCACAGTGTATCCGGGCGGGAGCGGAATTGTCAAACAGCGAATTTCCGGACCATGAATTCCGACAGGAACAGGAATTCATCGACGGACTGTACGCACGGGTGGACGCCCTGCGCGGCGACACCGAGGTGTCCGTCACGGACGCGCTCGGCCAGGGCGACACGCCCATGCAGGCCAGGCTGGAGCGGGACATCCTCGTCGCCGAGCGGTCCGGGCTGCTCGCCGCGCTGAACGCGGTGGACGGCTCCCTCTGCTTCGGCCGGATCGACCTCTCCAGTGGCGACACCCACCACATCGGCCGTATCGGTCTGCGCGCAGACGACGAGGAGCGCACTCCCGTCCTGATCGACTGGCGCGCCGACGTCGCCCGCCCCTTCTACCTGGCCACCGGCCACACCCCGATGGGCCTCAGGCGCCGCCGGCACATCACCAGCGAGGGACGCCGGGTCACCGCCCTGCACGACGAGATCCTCGACCTCGGCGACGAGACCCGCACCGGCCACGAGGACCCGACCGGCGACGCGGTGCTGCTCGCCGCGCTCAACTCCGCGCGCACCGGCCGCATGGGCGACATCGTGCGCACCATCCAGGCCGACCAGGACCGCATCATCCGGGCCCCGCACCGGGGCGTGCTGGTGGTCGAGGGCGGCCCCGGCACCGGCAAGACCGCGGTCGCCCTGCACCGCGCCGCCTACCTCCTCTACGAGTACCGCGAACTGCTGGCCCGCCGCGCCGTCCTGATCGTCGGACCCAACCCGGCGTTCCTCGGCTACATCGGAGAGGTGCTGCCCAGCCTCGGCGAGACCGGGGTGCTCCTGTCGACCGTCGGCGAGCTGTTCCCCGGCGTGCGGGCCACCCGGGCGGACACCCCCGAGGCCGCCGCCGTGAAGGGCCGGGCGGACATGGCGGACGTCCTCGCCGAGGTCGTCCGCGGCCGGCAGGCGCTGCCCGACCCGGTGATCACCATCGAGCACGACCGCGAGATCCTGATGCTCGACGACGGCCTGGTGCGGGTCGCCCGGGAACGCACCCGCGCCGCCAAGCTGCCGCACAACGCGTCCCGCGAGTACTTCGAGGGCCACATCCTCAACACGCTCACCGACATGGTCGCCGAACGCATCGGCACCGACCCCTACGACGGCTCCAATCTGCTCGACCCCAGCGACATCACCCAGATCCGCGACGAACTCGCCGAGAACCCCGAGGTGTGGTCCGCCGTCGACCGGTTGTGGCCCCTGCTCACCCCGCAGCGGCTGGTCGCCGACTTCCTCGCCGAGCCCGAGGACTTCCTGCCCGCCGAGGACGCCGCCGCGATCCGCCGCCCGGTGACCAGGCACTGGACCGTCGCCGACGTGCCGCTGCTCGACGAGGCCGCCGAACTCCTCGGCGAGGACGACCGGCCGGCGCGGGAACGGGCCGACCGCGAGCGGCGCACGCAGATCGCCTACGCGCAGGGCGTACTGGACGTGTCGTACGCCTCCCGGACCTTCGAGTTCGAGGACAAGGAGGAGGACGACCCCGAGTCCTCCGAGGTGCTGTCCGCGCACGACATCATCGACGCCGAGCGCTTCGCCGAGCGGCACGAGCAGGACGACCACCGCAGCGCCGCCGAACGGGCCGCCGCGGACCGCACCTGGGCGTTCGGGCACATCATCGTCGACGAGGCGCAGGAACTGTCGCCGATGGCCTGGCGGCTGCTGATGCGGCGCAGCCCGACCCGCTCGATGACCCTGGTCGGAGACCCCGCGCAGACGTCGGAGGCGGGCGGTGTCGGCTCCTGGGAGGACATCCTCGCCCCGTACGTCGAGGACCGCTGGGAGCACACCCGGCTCGGCGTCAACTACCGTACCCCGGCCGAGATCATGGACGTCGCGGCGGCCGTGGTCCGCGCCGAGCACCCCGGCTTCGAGCCGCCCGGTTCGGTCCGCTCCACCGGCGTACGCCCCTGGGCCCGCGCCACCGACGACCTGCCCGGCGCCGTCGCCGAGGCCGTCGCGGAACTCGGCGGACCGAAGGACGGCCGGCTCGCCGTCGTCGCCCCGCGCGAGCTGCACCGCGCGCTGGCCACCCGACTGGACGGGGTGACGGCCGGCGCCGAGCCCGATCTGACGCACGGCGTGGTCCTGCTCGACCCGCGGCAGGCCAAGGGGCTGGAGTTCGACTCCGTCCTCGTGGTCGAGCCGGGGCGCTACGGCACCAGCGACCTGTACGTGGCACTGACCCGCGCCACCCAGCGGCTCGGCGTCCTGCACACCGAGCCGCTGCCGAAGCCGCTGGCCGACGCCCTGGCGTAGCGCACCTGCCAGGGCTCAGGCCGGGCGCAGCCACACCGTCGCCAGGGGCGGCAGGGTCAGCCGGATGCTCGCCGGGAAGCCGTGCCGTCCCTGCGGCTCCGGCTTGACCGGGTCCGGCCGGCCCACGTCGCTGCCGCCGTAGCGGGCCGCGTCGGTGTTCAGGACCTCGTGCCAGGCGGGCACGTCGTCGGGGACACCGATGCGGTACTCGTGCCGGACGACGGGGGCGAAGTGGGACACCGCGAGCAGCGGGGAGCCGTCGGAGTCGTACCGCAGGAACGCCAGCACGTTGTCCTCGGCGTCCTCGTCCGTGTGCCCGGCCACCCACCGGAAACCGGACGGCTCGGTGTCGCACCGCCACAGCGCGGGGGTGCGCCCGTACTCGGTGTTGAGGTCGCGCACCAGATCGCGCACCCCGCGGTGGTCGGCCTCCGCGCCGTAGGCCGGATCCAGCAGCCACCAGTCCGGGCCGTGCGCCTCCGACCACTCGGCGCCCTGCGCGAACTCCTGTCCCATGAACAGCAGTTGCTTGCCGGGGTGGGCCCACATGAAGCCGAGGTAGGCGCGCAGGTCGGCGCGCTGCTGCCACCAGTCGCCGGGCATCTTCGACACCAGGGACCGCTTGCCGTGCACGACCTCGTCGTGCGAGATCGGCAGCACGTAGTTCTCGCTGTAGGCGTACACCATCGAGAACGTCATCTCGCCGTGGTGGTAACGGCGGTGGACCGGTTCGTGGCTCATGTACCGGAGCGAGTCGTGCATCCAGCCCATGTTCCACTTCAGCCCGAAACCGAGCCCGCCGAAACCGCTCGGGCCCCCGTGGTGGGTGGCCCGGGTGACCCCGTCCCAGGCCGTGGACTCCTCCGCGATCGTCACCACTCCCGGCACCCTGCGGTAGACCGTCGCGTTCATCTCCTGGAGGAACGCCACCGCGTCCAGGTTCTCCCGGCCGCCGTGCTCGTTCGGCGTCCACTGGCCGGGCTCGCGCGAGTAGTCGAGGTACAGCATCGAGGCGACGGCGTCGACCCGCAGCCCGTCGATGTGGAACTCCTCGCACCAGTACACGGCGTTGGCGACCAGGAAGTTGCGCACCTCGCGCCGCCCGAAGTCGAACTCCAGGGTCCCCCAGTCGGGATGGGCGGCCCGCAGCGGATCCTCGTGCTCGTACAGCGGCCGTCCGTCGAACTCGGCCAGCGCCCACTCGTCGCGCGGGAAGTGCGCCGGCACCCAGTCCATCAGCACCCCGATGCCCGCCCGGTGCAGCGCGTCCACCAGGTACCTGAAGTCGTCCGGGGTGCCGAGCCGGGCCGTGGGCGCGTAGAAACCCGTGACCTGGTAGCCCCAGGACGGACCGTAGGGGTGCTCGGCGACCGGCATCAGCTCGACATGGGTGAACCCGAGGTCCTTGACGTACGCGGGGAGCTGCTCGGCGAGTTGACGGTACGTCAATCCAGGTCGCCACGACGGGAGGTGAACCTCGTACACCGAGAACGGGCTCTGGTGCGCGGGTACTTCGGCACGGCGCTCCAGCCACCGCGCGTCACCCCACTCGTACCGCGAGGACGTGACGATGGACGAGGTGGCCGGCGGGACCTCCGTGCGGCGCGCCATCGGGTCGGCGCGCAGGGTCCGCGAACCGTCGGGGCGGGTGATCTCGAACTTGTACAGCTCGCCCTCGCCGACCTCCGGCACGAACAGCTCCCACACCCCGGACGAGCCCAGCGACCGCATCGGGTGCCCGGTGCCGTCCCAGAAGTTGAACCCGCCCGCCACCCGCACCCCGCGCGCGTTCGGCGCCCACACGGTGAAGCGGGTGCCGCTCACGCCCTGATGGGCCATGGGGTGCGCGCCGAGCGCCGTCCACAGCTCCTCGTGCCGCCCCTCGCCGATCAGATGCAGGTCGAACTCGCCGAGCGCGGGCAGCAGACGGTACGCGTCCTCGATCTCCCGCACCGTCTCCTCGTACGTCACGAGCAGCCGGTACGCCGGGATCTCCCGGAACGGCAGCAGTGTCGAGAAGAACCCGTCCCCGTCGTCGTGCAGGTCGACGGTGAGGCCCCCGGACACCACGGACACGGCCCGGGCGTACGGCTTGAACGTGCGGAACACGACCCCGCCGGGCACCGGGTGCGCGCCGAGCACGGAGTGCGGGGTGTGGTGCGTGCCGTTCAGCAGCCGCTCCCGGTCGTCGGTGCCCACGGCGGGGGAGACCGCGATCTCCGGCTCGGGCGGCGCGGACCGCCCGACGGCCGGGGGCCTGCCGACGGCCCGCCGCGCCTTGGTCTTCCGCGCCCCGGCCTTCTTCGTTCCCGCCCTCTTCGTTCCGGCGTTCCTCGTCCCGGGTTTCTTCTCGGCGGCCTTCGCCGCCCCGGCTTTCTTCGCGGCAGCCTTCTTCGCGACGGTCTTCTTGACCCCGGTCTTCTTCGCGGCGGCGGCCCGCTTCACCGTGGTGTCTTTCCGCACGGTGGCCTTCTTCACCGTGGTCTTCCGGGACATCTGCTCGGCCGGCTGCTCCGGATGCGAACCGCTGGCCTCGGGACGGGGGGTCACGGACGGAGCCTCCTGGTCGACGTGCGGGGCGGACGGAAGTGAAGCGTGTGGATCACCGGATCACCCTGGTCCGGGTTCGGCGAGCCGGCGTACGGCGGCCATCGGGACCCGCAGCCACTCCGGGCGGTGCCGGGCCTCGTACAGCACCTCGTAGACGGCCTTGTCCGTCTCGTACGCGCGCAGCAGCACCGGATCGGTGCGCGGGTCCCGGCCCGCGGTCTCCGCGTAGCCGGAGCAGTACGCCGCACGGCACCGCACGGCCCAGTCCGGCTGCGGCGGGTCCGCGGAACGTGCCGCGTAGTCGAAGGACCGCAGCATCCCGGCCACGTCCCGTACCACGGGCTGCGGCATCCGCCGCTCGGCCAGCGGCCGTGCCGGTTCGCCCTCGAAGTCGATCAGCGACCACTCCCCGGCCGGGGACCGCAGGCACTGGCCGAGGTGCAGATCGCCGTGCACACGCTGGGCGGTCCAGGGCTGCCCCTCGGCGGCCAGGTCGTCCAGCGCCGTGTACGCGGTGCCCAGCCCGTCCGCGTACGGCCGCAGCGCGGGCACCGCCTGCACCGCCGCCCCCAGCCGCTCGGCCATACCGGCGACCATGCGCCGCAGCCGGCTCCGGCCCAGGGTGACCGTCGGCAGCGCGCGGGCCAGGGCGGTGTGCACCTCGGCGGTGGCCCGCCCCAGCGCCCGTGCCTCGGCGACGAAGTCCTCGCCCTTGGCCAGCTCCCGCAGCGCCAGCTCCCAGCCGTCCGTCGCGCCCCGCACGAAGGGCTGGAGCACACCCAGCACATGAGGCTCGGGTGCGGCCGGCGCCCCGGCGGCACCATGACCACCGGTGGCGCCGGTGCCGTCGGGATCTGCCACCAGCCAGGCCGTGGGCGGGGGCACTCGGGGGCAACCTTCGCGGGCCAGCGCCAGCGGCAGCTCCAGGTCGGGGTTGATCCCGGGCACGATCCGGCGCAACAGCTTCAGAATGAACGTATCTCCGTAGACGAGGGACGAGTTCGACTGCTCGACGGTCATCAGCCGCGGCACCAGACCGGACGCGATCTCCTGTCCCGGATCCCGCTCGAAGCGCAGCCCGCCGATCCGGGCCCGGGAGCGCAGGGCTTCCAGGAGCAGTTCGGCGGGCCGGGTGTCGTACAGGGCCTCGTACACCGTCCGCCCGGCCAGCGGGCCCTGACTCAGGTGCCCGATCAACGCGGGTGCGAGCCTGGGCGGCAGTGCCTCGCGCACGCCCAGCAGCAGCTGGTAGCAGTCGCCGGGGCGGTCGGCCCCGCCCTGGGCGGCCAGGGCGGGCTGGTGGGCGCGGACGAGCAGGTGGTACAGGCCCAGCCTGGCGCTGGGCGGAAGTAACTCGGTGGCCGCGACCAGGGTGAACCCGGTGACCGGGCGTCCCTTGCCCGCGAACCAGCGCTGTCGCGGCAGCCACTGCCTCAGCAGCGGATCCAGCGACGCAAGGAGGCCGGGCGGGGGTGCGACCGTACGTATGACGGCTTCCGACATTTCAGTCGCGTCCTTTCCCCGGATCGTCGGGGTGTTACTGATGCGTGCCCCGGGCGGCGCGGGGGAAACCGCCCCACCCGGGGTCGGCGGGTGCTACGCGGCGTCCCCGCGCAGGCGGAACCAGTAGAAGCCGTGGCCCGCCAGGGTCAGCAGATACGGCAGCTCGCCGATGGCCGGGAAGCGCACCCCGCCGAACAGCTCGACCGGATGCCGGCCCTCGAACGCGCGCAGGTCGAGCTCGGTGGGCTGGGCGAAGCGGGAGAAGTTGTTCACGCACAGCACCAGGTCGTCCCCGCCGTCCTCGGCCGGGGGGGCCTGGCGCAAGAAGGCCAGCACGGCCGGGTTGGAGGACGGCAGCTCGGTGTAGGAGCCCAGGCCGAAGGCGGGGTTCTGCTTGCGGATCTCGATCATGCGGCGGG